>NZ_JBKWZF010000064.1:0-7651 GCF_046991905.1 Finegoldia sp.
AACCTCGACCACCTTATCACCCTTCATCAGCGAGAGGTAGAAAAATTGCAGAATATAAAAAAATCATGTCTTGAAAAGATGTTTGCATAAGCGAAAAAAGTGATTTTAATATGATGTAGGGTAAATGACTTACTAAAACTGTAAAAAATGAGAGAGGTAAATCGAAAAAATAACTAAAAAAATAGATTTTGATTAAAACAGGAAAAAACGAAAATATGTAACCGAAGAAATATCTAAATTAACTGTTATTGATTAAAGCAAAAATTACGGATTTTTTCAGAAAAACTTTGAGAATTATTAAAATTTCAAAAGTTCTTGGGAACAGCGTAAGGCAAAAGAACTATGTTCTATTTCGACTGGTAAAAGCAATACACAGGATAGAATAGAAGATGGTAAATATCCATTTTATGTGAGATCGCCTATCGTTGAAAGAAGTAATAGATACCTATTTGATGAAGAGGCTGTTTTGACTGTTGGAGATGGAGTTGGAACAGGTAAAGTGTTTCATTATGTGAATGGAAAATATGACTTACACCAGCGTGTTTATAGGATGTTTGGCTTTTCTGAAGAAATTTCAGCTAAGTATTTTTACTACTATTTTTCAAATCATTTCTATGACAGAGTTATGGCAATGACAGCAAAAACATCTGTAGATTCTGTTCGTTATGAAATGATTGCAGATATGGAAATATCTTTGCCAAATAAACAAGAACAAATATGTATTTCAATGTTATTTGAACAACTTGACAACCTTATCACCCTTCATCAGTGTAAGGAATCAGCTTTTTCAGAGTGGAAAGACAGTGGTTTTTTACAAAAACACAAAACAACTTGGGAACAGCGTAAGTTAGAAAGTTTGGTCATTGACCATAACGCAGGAGTTTATATAAGAAAAGAAGATTATGGTTCGGGTACAAATGTTATAGGTGTTGGAAATATATATGATAATGATATTTTTGATGGAGAAATTTATAGACTTGGACCAGTTAATGATGACAAATTTTTGCTTGAAGAGAATGACTTAATTTATGGAGAATCATCACTTGTTCCAGAGGGAATAGCAAGAACAGTTTGTGTTGGGAAAAATGGTGCAGGTAGTGCATTTGCATGGCATACACGTAGAGTGAAATTAGATCAAAATATTGTTGATTCTCATTTTGCAACATTGGAGCTGAATTACAATGTTTCAATACGAAAATATTTAATGAGCGTATCTACACAAACAGCATTAACTGGAATGACAACAGAAGGATATTTCGGTGCAACATTGGTACTCCCTTCTGTTAAGGAGCAAGCTGTGATTAGCGAGTTTTTTAAGAACCTCGACCACCTTATCACCCTTCATCAGCGAGAGGTAGAAAAATTGCAGAATATAAAAAAATCATGTCTTGAAAAGATGTTTGCATAAGCGAAAAAAGTGATTTTAATATGATGTAGGGTAAATGACTTACTAAAACTGTAAAAAATGAGAGAGGTAAATCGAAAAAATAACTAAAAAAATAGATTTTGATTAAAACAGGAAAAAACGAAAATATGTAACCGAAGAAATATCTAAATTAACTGTTATTGATTAAAGCAAAAATTACGGATTTTTTCAGAAAAACTTTGAGAATTATTAAAATTTCAAAAGTTCTTGGGAACAGCGTAAGGCAAAAGAACTATGTTCTATTTCGACTGGTAAAAGCAATACACAGGATAGAATAGAAGATGGTAAATATCCATTTTATGTGAGATCGCCTATCGTTGAAAGAAGTAATAGATACCTATTTGATGAAGAGGCTGTTTTGACTGTTGGAGATGGAGTTGGAACAGGTAAAGTGTTTCATTATGTGAATGGAAAATATGACTTACACCAGCGTGTTTATAGGATGTTTGGCTTTTCTGAAGAAATTTCAGCTAAGTATTTTTACTACTATTTTTCAAATCATTTCTATGACAGAGTTATGGCAATGACAGCAAAAACATCTGTAGATTCTGTTCGTTATGAAATGATTGCAGATATGGAAATATCTTTGCCAAATAAACAAGAACAAATATGTATTTCAATGTTATTTGAACAACTTGACAACCTTATCACCCTTCATCAGTGTAAGGAATCAGCTTTTTCAGAGTGGAAAGACAGTGGTTTTTTACAAAAACACAAAACAACTTGGGAACAGCGTAAGTTCGATGAAGTGTTTGATTGTACTATACCTAACAACACCTTATCCCGTGCAGAACTGAATTATGAGAGTGGGTCTGTAAGGAATATTCACTATGGTGATATTCTCATTAAATACGGTTCTGTTGTAGATGTTCAAAACGATGAAATACCTTTTGCGACAGGAAAAAGCAGCGACGATTTCAAGGGTGCATTATTACAAGATGGCGATATTATAATTGCTGATACAGCAGAAGATGAAACAACCGGAAAAGCCTGTGAAATAGGTAATTCACAAGGGTTAGATGTCGTGTCGGGACTCCACACTATGGTTTGTCGTCCACGCGATAAAATGGCATTGGGTTATCTCGGTTATTACTTAAATTCAGACGCTTATCATCATCAGCTTTTACCTCTTATGCAAGGTATTAAAGTTTTATCATTGAGCAGGACTAATGTTCAGAAAACAATGGTGTGCTATCCGAAAAGTAATGCTGAGCAGCAACTAATTGCGGACTGTTTTCGCAACCTTGACAAGCTTATCACCCTTCATCAGTGTAAGGAATCAGCTTTTTCAGAGTGGAAAGACAGTGGTTTTTTACAAAAACACAAAACAACTTGGGAACAGCGTAAGTTTGGGGAAATGGCTTCTTCTTTCGAATATGGATTGAATGCAGCGGCAAAAGAATATGATGGAGAGAATAAATACATCAGAATTACAGATATTGATGATAACACACGTGAATTTGTATCAGATAGTCTTACATCTCCAGACATTGATTTAACTGACGCTGAGAAATACAAGTTATCGGCAGGAGATATTTTGTTTGCCAGAACAGGAGCAAGTGTTGGAAAATCCTATATTTATAGGGATAATGATGGATTAGTTTATTATGCTGGTTTCTTAATTCGAGCAAGTATTAATGACGAATACGATGCGGAATTTGTATTTCAAAATACGCTAACAGACAAATATAAGAAGTACATTACAGTGACTTCACAACGTTCTGGGCAGCCAGGAGTTAATGCACAAGAATATTCAGAGTATAAAATACAAGTCCCTAAAAAGGAAGAACAGATTAAAATCGGAAAGTATTTCCGAAACATTGACAAACTTATCACCCTTCATCAGCAAAAGTTAAAATTGCTAAAGCAAATCAAAAAAGCGATGGTGAATTGCTTTTTTACAGAAAAATATACAGAAAAAAATAGAAAGGAGCCAGAAAATATGACTTTTAAATACGAATCTGACTTTGAAGAAGCACTTATAAAGGTGCTTTCCAATAAAGGGTGGGAAAAAGAAGTTATAAAATATCCTACAGAAAAGGATTTGTTAGAAAACTGGGCAAAAATCTTATTTGATAACAATCGAGGGATTGATAGATTGAATAACTATCCTTTAACAGATGGGGAAATGCAGCAAATTTTAGAGCAAATCAATTCTTTGCGTACACCTATTAAGTTAAATACATTCATCAATGGAAAAACAGTTTCGATAAAAAGAGATAACCCTAATGATGTAGAACACTTAGGAAAAGAAGTCAGCTTAAAAATATATGATAGACGAGAAATAGCAGCTGGACAAAGTAGATACCAAATCGTTCAGCAACCGGTGTTTCCAAGAAAATCAAAAATACTGAATGATCGTCGAGGCGATTTAATGCTTCTGATCAATGGAATGCCGGTTATTCATATTGAATTGAAAAGAAGTGGAGTACCGGTTAGTCAAGCTTACAATCAAATTGAAAAGTATTCAAAGGAAGGTGTTTTTACTGGCTTGTTTTCACTTGTTCAAGTTTTTGTAGCGATGACACCAACTGAAACAAGATATTATGCTAATCCGGGGGTAGATGGACAATTTAACCTAGATTACTATTTCCAATGGGCAGATTTTAACAACGAACCAATAAATGATTGGAAAGATATTGCTTCTTCTCTACTTTCAATTCCAATGGCACATCAGCTGATTGGCTTTTATACCGTAGCTGATGAATCTGATGGAATACTTAAGGTTATGCGTAGTTATCAGTATTATGCAGCAAGTGCAATCTCAGATAAAGTTGCTAAAACCAAATGGGACGAGAAGAATCAGCGAGGCGGATTTATTTGGCATACAACTGGTTCCGGTAAGACTATGACGAGTTTTAAATCAGCTCAGTTGATTGCAGATTCAAGGGACGCTGATAAAGTAGTTTTCTTAATGGATAGAATTGAGTTAGGAACGCAGTCATTAGGAGAATATCGTGGCTTTGCCGGTGAGTCTAAAGGAATAAGCAATGAGCAGTCCAGTGTAAAAGCAACGGAGAACACATATACACTTATTTCTAAACTAAAGAGTGACTCACATCTTGATACTTTGATTGTAACTTCTATACAGAAAATGAGTAGAATTAAAGATGAAGATGGAGGATTGAATGCATACGATATTGAAAAGATTAACAGTAAACGAATTGTGTTTATTGTCGATGAGGCTCATAGATCCACATTTGGGGATATGCTTCTAACTATAAAAAATACATTCCCAAATGCCATATTTTTTGGATTTACCGGTACTCCTATTCAAGAAGAAAATCAAAAGAAGATGAGTACAACAACTACAGTTTTTGGTAATGAACTTCATAGATACAGTATTGCTGACGGAATTAGAGATAAAAATGTTTTAGGCTTCGATCCATACAGAGTTATGACTTATAAGGATAGTGATGTGCGTAGAGTTGTTGCACTTGAAAAAGCAAAGGCAAAAACGGTTGAAGAAGCTTTACAAGATCCTAAAAAGTCCGAGATTTACTATAAGTATATGGATTCATCTAAAGTAAAAATGGCTGGTTATATTGGCGATGATGGAAAATATGTGAAAGGAATCGAGGATTATATTCCTAATTCTCAGTATCAAACAGAAGAACATCAAAATAAAGTAGTTGAAGATATAGTAGATAAGTGGGTTGATTTAAGCCATGCTTCAAAGTTTCATGCGATTTTTGCGACAAGCAGCATTCCAGAAGCGATTGAATACTATCGTTTATTAAAAGATAAAATGCCATCATTAAAGACAACATGCTTGTTCGATCCGAATATTGATAATGGCGGAAGTGTTCAATTCAAAGAAGAAGGATTGGTTGAAATTATAGATGATTATAATAAAAAATATGACCAAGAATTTTCTATTGGAACGCATGCAGGATTCAAAAAAGATATTGCATTAAGATTGGCTCATAAAGAATATTATAAAACCATTGATCGAGAACCGGAAAAACAACTTGATTTGTTAATTGTAGTAGATCAAATGCTAACTGGGTTCGATTCAAAATGGGTAAACACATTATATATGGATAAAATGCTGGAGTATGAAAATATAATACAGGCATTTTCGAGAACAAATAGATTATTCGGTCCTGACAAACCATTTGGAACAATCAGATATTATAGAAAACCTCATACAATGGAACGAAATATAAATGATGCTGTTAGTCTTTATTCCGGTAACAAGCCAATCGGTTTATTTGTAGATAAACTATATAAGAACCTCAAAAAAATGAATGAATTGTTTGGGGATATTAAAGATTTATACAAGAATGCCGGTGTAGAAGATTTTTCCAAACTTCCAGATGACAGAACTGTTGTCGCAAAGTTTGCTTCTTTGTTTAGAGAATTCAATGAGTATTTTAGAGGCTGCTAAAATTCAAGGCTTCAAATGGAATGAGTTGTCATATAAGTTTGTAGATGAAGATGGCAAAAATGATGAAATAACAGTTGATTTTGATGAAACAACTTATCTTATTTTGGTTCAGAGATATAAAGAAATTCCGAGCGGAGATCCGATAGGACCGGGTGGAGATGATGTTCCGTATGATTTGGTAGGATACATTACCGAAATTGATACCGGAAGAATTGACGCCGACTATATGAACAGTCGATTTGAAAAATATCTAAAGGCACTTCATAGTGATGAACCTCTGAAGATTTGAAAGAACTAGCATTAAATGAGCTACATAAGTCGTTTGCTACATTAAATCAAGAAGAACAAAAATATGCGAATATCTTCTTACATGATGTGCAACGGGGAGATGTTATCGTTGAAGAAGGAAAAACGCTGAGAGATTATATTACTGAGTATCAATTTAAGGCTAAAAATGATCAAATCCATCGTTTCGCAGATACCATAGGAATTGACGAGGACAAGCTTAGAGGTATGATGGGCTTAAAATTAACAGAAACGAATATCAATGAATTTGGAAGGTTAGACGAATTGAAGAATACAATTGATAAATCGAAAGCAAAAGCCTACTTTGAAAACAAGGAAGGTATAAAGCTTAATCCACCAAAAGTAAATATTAGAGTAGATAAGCTTGTACGAGAGTTTATCTTAAAAGGTGGCTTTGAGATTGATTAACTAATTTCAAAAACAACCATAAATATCGAATCTAATGCTAATGGAGTCAAGGGTTTTCCTTGACTCTTTTACTTTAGCGTGGGAACAGCGTAAGGTATCGGATATGTTCAAAATTACTCGTGGTAATGTACTTCCTGTTACTATGACAGCTGAAAGTCAGAGCGATGAAAAGCCATATCCTGTATATTCCTCACAGACAAAAGAACAAGGCTTGATGGGGTATTATAAAGAATACTTATTTGAAGATGCAATAACATGGACGACAGATGGAGCCAATGCAGGAACTGTGAATTATAGGTCTGGAAAGTTCTATTGTACCAATGTTTGCGGGGTATTATTGTCTGATAATAACAAAGCAAATCAAATGGTTTCGGAAGCATTAAACAGAGTTTCAAAGAGTTATGTTTCGTATGTTGGAAATCCTAAACTTATGAACAATGTTATGGCAGATATAGAAATAAAGGTTCCTTGTTCTTCTATAGAGCAAGAGAAAATTGGAAAGTATTTTGAACAGCTCGACCACCTTATCACCCTTCATCAGTGTAAGGAATCAGCTTTTTCAGAGTGGAAAGACAGTGGTTTTTTACAAAAACACAAAACAACTTGGGAACAGCGTAAGTTAGGAGAGCTTGGTGAAATATTAACAGGATCGACACCATCAACTACACAAACGGAGTATTATTCTGACGATGGTATCCCTTGGGTAACACCAACAGATATCAATGCGAATTTGATATATGATACGCCGAAAAAATTGAGTGAGGAAGGAGCCGAAATAGGAAGAGTTGTTCCAGCAAATACAATATTGTGCACATGTATTGCAAGTATTGGAAAAAACGCCTTATTAACGGTAAAAGGAAGCTTTAATCAACAGATTAATAGTCTTACTCCAAGCAAAGAAAATGATGCGTATTTCCTTTTGACAGAGAGTGAATTATGGTCGAATACTATGAAAAGAATGGCAGCCTCAGGGACTATGCAGATTGTAAATAAAACAGAGTTTTCTGAACTACAAACAATGGTTCCAAGCCTACCAGAACAACAACAGATAGGAGAGTATTTTCGTAACCTCGACCACCTTATCACCCTTCATCAGCGAGAGGTAGAAAAATTGCAGAATA
>NZ_JBKWZF010000065.1:0-7243 GCF_046991905.1 Finegoldia sp.
ACAAATATTTCTAAATGTCTCTGGTATAAAGTCCAACTTTTTGGGGTCACCTTAATTAATGATTGGTTTTTAAAAATTTATTATTTAATTTTCGCTGCAATTTCTTTTGCCATTTGTCTTAGACCTTGATCGTCTTCATCTTTCATACGACCTTTAGCTTCTACAACAGTTTCTGTTGTTTCGAATTTTCCTTCTTCAACAAATTGTTTTAGATTTTTGACAGCGCCACCGCTCCATCCGAATGATCCAAAAACAGAAACCACATGATTTTTTAATTTTTGCATTTTCAAAATGTTCAATAAATTATTCATTACTGGATATACAGTGTTGTTGTATGTGCAAGATCCTAATACTAATGATTTCTTTTCCCAGCAATTTGAAAGTATATACGATTCATGAGTTTTACTTACATCGAATACTTCGATGTTTCTAACACCTTCGTCTGCTAAATATCTAGCTAATTGGTCTGCCATCAATTCTGTATTTCCATACATTGATGCATAAACTATTACAACTCCTTCATTTACTTCATAAGTTGCCCATTTAGTGTAATCTTCTACAATTCTTGAAGGTTGTTTTCTCCAAATACAACCATGAACAGGACATATTGTTTCAATTTCCAAAGAAGATAATTTGTTAATAGCACGTACAGCCATTTGAGAATATTTTCCAACGATATTTGTATAATATCTTCTGAATTCTGTTCTTCTTAAATCATAATCTAATTCGTCATCAAATATTGCTCCGTCATTAGTTCCAAATCCACCGAAAATATCTTGGGAGAATAAAATTTTATTTTCAGCATCGTAACTAACCATTGATTCTGGCCAGTGAACCATTGCTGTTAAATAGAATGTTAGTTTTCTATCTCCTAAATCTAATTCGTCACCTTCTCCAACTTCGATAAAATGGTCAGAATCAATTTCATAATAATCATTCAACATTGATCTTGTTTTCTTGTTTCCAACTATTTTTATATCTGGATAAAGATCTAAAATTTGTGGAATTGATCCTGAATGATCTGGTTCTATGTGATGAATTACCAAATAATCTAATTTTCTATCTTTTAAAATCGCTTTAACATTATCTACAAATTCATCACTTTTGCTAATTTTTACAGTGTCCATCAAGCAAGTTTTTTCGCCTGTAAGTAAGTAAGAATTGTAAGCTACTCCATAAGGCAATGGCCACATGTTTTCAAAATATTCTGTTTGTCTGTCATTTACACCCAAGTAATATAAATTTTCTTGGATTTTAATTGGTTCTGTTCCCATATTTCCTCCTATAAATTAACGATTATAAATCATTTTCACCGTAAGTATCCAAAAAGTTATACTTTTCTCCATTATATTCATACCCAAGAATTCTTGATACATCAACATTTTCACTGGATTTAAATATAGAATTTTCTACATTAGTAAATCCTCTATCCGACAATTCTTCAATCAATAGTTTGATTTGTTTTCTCATAGATCCTTCTGTTTTTTTAGTTACAGAGCAAGCACAATCTAATGCTTTTAACCCTGAGTAATTCAACCAACTTTTTACAGATTCTTCTCTAATTAAATACATTGGTCTGATAAGTTCAATCCCTTCAAAGTTATTAGAGTGAAGCTTTGGCATCATAGTTTTATAATTTCCAGAACACAAAACATTCAATAAAATTGTTTCAATCACATCATCAAAGTGATGTCCCAATGCCATTTTATTGCAACCAAGCTCTTTTGCTTTGGAATAAAGCGCACCCCTTCTCATTCTCGCACACATATAACATGGATTGTTCGATGAAATCTTCTCGCTAACACTAAATACATCAGTATCATACATGTGATAAGGAATGTTAAGTTTCTCAAAATTTTCTTTTTCAAGTCTAGTGTTTTCTTCGCTATATCCTGGATTCATCGCTATAAATTCAAGATCAAAATTATTCATTCCATGTTTTTGAAGTTCTTGAAATAATTTCGCAAGAAGCAAACTATCCTTGCCACCACTCATACACACGGCTATTTTATCTCCATCTTGAATCAAATCATATTGTTTTATGGCCTTTATAAACTTCGACCAAATGTGTTTTCTATATTTTTTTATAATTGCTCTTTCAACTTCTTGTACAGTTCTTTGCATATATCTCCATTTTTTCTAAATCTACTATGTTACTAGGGCTATATCGTTCAGCTACTTCTAAACTCACAGCTTCTCCAACATCAAGTCCCAAACTCCTCAAATAATCTTCAACAGTACTTAGTGCTTTTCTTGGAGTATTATTCTCCTTACTCAAATGCGCTAATTGAATAACTTCGTGATTTCCTCTTAGAATATCTCCTAATAAGTACGCACATGAGTCATTAGACAAATGTCCGTGATCCGACAATATTCTTTGTTTTAATGCTGGAGGATAACTCCCGTACTTTAGCATATCAACATCATGATTTGCTTCAATAAAAAAAAGATTCGAATCTTTAATTTCTTCATACACGCTATCTTCGATAATTCCAGTATCAGTAACTAAAGAAATTTTCTTGTCGTCCTTGCTAATCACATAACCACAACTATTTGCGCTATCGTGACTAGTTTTAATCGGTAAAATATCCAAATCTTTGAAATTAATATGTCTATTATTTTCGAAGATATAAATATTCTTATCATTTATCTTTCCAATCTTGCTATCCATTGCATACCAAGTTTCATTATTTGCTATAATTGGCAAATCGTATCTTCTACTCAACACTCCAATTCCTTTAATGTGGTCTGCGTGTTCATGAGTCACAAAGATTGCATCTAATTTACTTGGATCTACATTTATATATTTAAGTAGGTTTTCAATAGTTTTACCACTAAAACCTGCATCGATTAATATTTTGGAGTGTTCTGTCTCTATATATTCGCTATTTCCACTTGAACCGCTAGATAACGAACAAAATTTAAAACTCATTCAAAATCCTCCTTATTTACTATTATAATTGATATTGAGTTTTTTTTAAAGTAAAAAAGATAGTCGGCAAATTTTACCAACTATCTTGAAGTTTTTATTTTATTTTTCGTAAATATTTTTTGTATTAAAAGATCTCTTATTCTTAAACAAACTTAATTCTGTAACTGGAACAGTTGATAATTCACCAACTCCTATCACAAATGTTAAAAATATGAACGAAGTTTGTGTCCAAAAAATTGTAACATCCACCATACTGTGAATCATAACCATAATTATCATTGCTATAATCATTTTGGTGTATTTTTTTGAATACAGGCTTTTGATTTCTTTGAACAATTGACAGATAATTGGAACCAACAATCCTGCTCCTATCAACCCAAAATTAACCAAAATATCCAAATACAAATTGTGTGAGTGGACAATTGCACGATTTCTTATTGTAGCGTAAATATTGTGTATTCCTAGCGGCCCAACTCCTATTACAAAATTCTTCTTGAAAGCTTCAATAGCACTAATCCAAATAGATTTTCTAAGCCCCATATCAAAACCAATTTTGTCAATTCTAGGAATCAAATCCATTCTTCCAGCGGCAACAATTCCAACAAAAGCAAGTGCAAATAAAGAAATAATCGCAACAGTATACTTTCTTTTTTTCATCATAATTGTAAGAGCAAACACCGCTATGAAACTAGCAAACATCGCTCCTCTTGAATCTGTGATTAATAAAGTTAGAACGCTTAAAATCCCAACCACAAAAGAAAATAATCTTTCAAATGATTCTGTCGAAAAATATTTGTACGCACTGATTATCCCAACCAAAGAACAAACCATAGCATAATAATTTGCATTGAAAAAGAATGTTCCAACGGTAGTTCTATTCTCACTGATATATTTTATAAATTGAGTGTAGTTGAATGAATTGTTCTTCAAAATTATCGAATACTGAGTCAATGTTATCAAAAAGCAAAACGATGCAAACAACATTATAATTATCATACAGTCTTCCATAAATTGTTCGGTCATATTTTTCCTGATAAAGAGCACAAATACGAAAAGCACAAACATTCCGACTGTCGCAAGTATTCCATAAGTATTGTTGAACACAATGCTCACTACTAACGAATAAACAGCGAAGATCAATCCAAACACAGACAGATTAGTCTTGTCAAAAATTTCCTTGAATTTATTTTGATAAACAAAATAAAACATATCCACTATCAAAACGCCGATTCCGATATAAAACGGCATAAACATTGCAATAGCGGTCAACAGAATAAATTTTTGATCTGTAGTGTAATCTAATATTCTATTGTAAAAACTTTTCATATTTCACCTCTCATTCGTATCATTACTTATATAATATCAAAAATTCGTTATAATATACGTTTTTTGACAAATCGTAACTATTGACGATGACAAGATATTTTATCAAAAATTTGAGAATTTTGCAATATTTACAATAAAAAATGAGAGATAACCAAAAGCTATCTCTCAAAAATCTAAAATTTATTTATTGCCGATTGTTTCTACCATAACTGCTTTGATAGTGTGCATTCTGTTTTCAGCTTCATCAAATACTTTTGAATATTTGCTGTAGAATACTTCATCAGTTACTTCCATTTCTGACAAGCCAAATTTTTCGTGGATTTCACGACCAACTTTAGTTTCTAAGTTGTGGAAAGATGGTAAGCAGTGTAAGAAGATTACGTTAGGATTTTCAGTCATTTCGATTTTCTTCATATCTACTTGGTAATCTTTAAGTAAGTTGATTCTTTCTTCGAATTGATCTTCTTCACCCATTGATACCCAAACGTCAGTGTAGATTACATCTGCACCTTTTAGACTATTGAAATCATCAGTAACTGTGATTTTAGCACCAGATTCTTTGGCAATTTCTTGGATAGAGTTCATCATTTCGTTTGATGGATGTAATTCTTTTGGTGCAAGATTTACAAATTCCATACCTAATTTAGCAGCTCCAATCATTAAAGAGTTTGCCATGTTGTTTCTACCATCACCAACATAAACGAATTTAACTTGGTCCAAGTTTTTGTGGATGTTTTCTTTTACAGTTAAAAAGTCTGCTAAGATTTGTGTTGGATGATAAATATCAGTTAAACCATTCCAAACTGGAACTGAAGAATATTTTGCTAATTCTTCTACAGTTGCATGGTCAAATCCTCTAAATTCGATACCATCGTAGAATCTTGATAATACTAAAGCAGAGTCTCTTACAGATTCTTTCTTACCAAATTGGCTATCATTCATACCTAAGAATGTTACATTACCGCCTTCATCATAACAAGCAGTTTCAAATGAACATCTTGTTCTAGTAGAAGTTTTTTCAAATAACAAAACAATGTTTTTGCCTTTTAAAGTTTCTCCTACAATACCCATTCTTTTCTTTTCTTTTAATGCAGCACTTACATTTAGTAAATGTTCAATTTCTTCTTTAGTGAAATCTTTTAAAGTTAAAAAATCTCTTCCTTTTAACATAATTACATCTCCCTTTCAAACGGCATACTCATACATCTTGGACCCCCACGTCCTCTAGATAATTCGCCTGATTTAATAGTTCTTATATTTACATCAGCTTCTTGTAGCAAGCTGTTTGTAACATTGTTTCTGTCGTAAACAATAACAGTATTTGGTGCAATCGCCAAAGTATTTGAACCGTCATTCCATTGTTCACGCATTTGATCGATTGGGTTTGTTCCACCACATCTTATAATTTTTACATTATCAACGTGTAAATTTGTAGATAAAATTTCTTCTAATGAACCTTTTTGAACTTCTCTTTGTAAAGTATTATCTTCAAGATACAATTTTTCAACATACAAAGGTCCTTCGATTAGTGGGTGAACCGTAAAAATTCCCTTATCAATCATTGTAAACACAGTGTCCAAGTGCATAAATTCTCTTTTGTTAGGAATTTTGAAAGACAAAACAAATTTAAAATCTGATTTTTCTAATAAATTCTTAGCGAATTTATCCACACTTTCTTTTTGTGTTCTTTGAGAAATACCAACAGCTACACATTCGCTGTTCAAAATTAAAATATCTCCACCTTCGATAGAAGTGTCTTCTGTTCTATCGTAGATCTTTTCAATATCGTTGAATCTAGAATTATAAGCGAAAATGTATTTTGCATAAAGCGTTTCCCTATTTCTAGTTTCTGACCACATTCTGTTGATACTTACACAATTACCCACAAAGGAAAATGGATCTCTTGTGAAATACAAGTTAGGCATTGGATTAACAGCTAAAAGTCTTCCGCTTTCGTCGTTAATACCGATTTCATCTAATCTAACTCCTGCCATAGTTTTAAGTATCAATTCTTTCTCATCTGAGATATTTGTAAGTAAATCTCTTAGTAAATTGATTTCATCTGCGGATTTATTTCCCGATTCTTCAAGAAAATCTTCGATAAATTGTTTTCTAACGTCATCTTGTTTAATAGATTCTGCAGCCAAATCTTCTAGGTATAATACTTCAATACCTTCATTACGCATAGTTTCACAGAAAAAATCATGTTCTCTGATAGCATTTTCCAAGTAAGGAAGTTCGTCAAACAATAACTCTTCCATAAAACCAGGAGTCAAATTGTTTAATTCTTCTCCCGGTCTGTGAACTATTACAGATTTTAACTTATCAATCTCAGAGTAAATATTTGGTTTCAATATGTTGCCTCCTTAACTGATTTCCACATAAAATTATAACACATTTACAATAAAAATTAACACAAAAATATCGAAATTTTTTTAATATTAAAATACTTTTTGAAATATGTTAAAATTTTATATAAAATGAGGTGAAAAATGATAAAAAGAATTGCAAAAGAAAATGATATAGCAGAAATAATGGAAATTGTTGAAAATGCCAAAATATATATGAAAGAAAACAAAATAAATCAATGGAACGAAAATTATCCCAATGAAGATGTGTTCTTGGCCGATTTGAAAGAAAATAGATTATATGTAGCAGAAATAGATGGAAAAGTTATAGGAATGGCTGTGTTGATCTTGGATGGAGATGCGGATTACAAAAACATTGATGGAAAATGGCTATCTGATGGAAAATACGGAGTAATTCATAGAATCGCAGTAAACCCAGATTACAAATCGCAAAATGTCGCCAAAAATCTATTGGATTTCTTTGAAGATAAATTAAAAGAACTAAACTACGACTCAATTAGAGTAGACACTCACAAAGACAACAAATCCATGCTAAGATTTATTGAGAAAAACGGATTTCAAAAATGTGGGATAGTTTATATAAGAAAAACAGACGAGAGAATAGCATTCGAAAAAC
>NZ_JBKWZF010000066.1:0-7208 GCF_046991905.1 Finegoldia sp.
AACTTCAAACCAGGTGTTAAACAAGAAATCACATATGTTTACGAAAAAACAGAAACACCATGGACACCATTAGAACCATCTGAACCTGTAACTCCAGTTGAACCAGAACAACCGGGAACACCAGAACAACCAAATAAACCAGTAAGACAAAGCAAGAAATTGCCAAAAGCTGGTGCTGATTACGAATTATTGAAACTTGCAGCTGGTGCATTATCAATAGTTAGTGGTTTCGGATTATCTCTTGGGAGAAAAAAAGAAGACTAATCAATAAAATTTAGTTAAATTTTAGAAGCAATTCATACGTGAGTTGCTTCTTTTTTTATTAAATTTTCAAATTTTATAATATTATTGACAAAAATTAAAATTAGTTCTAAAATGATAATGCAAATAGTTTGCATTAGAAATTTATAGGAGGATTTATGAAAAAACTTTATAAAATATTATTATTGGCTCTTGTAATTGGTGTTGCATCTGGTTGTGCAAGACAAAACAATGAGGTTAATAATCAAAAAGCACAAGAACAAATTTCAAAAAAAGACGACAAATCAACTAGCAAAACAGATTCAAATAAACTTTATGTTAGTTTCTATCCGATTGAATACATGGCGAAGGAAATTGCCAAGGATAAAATTGATGTGGTAAATGTTATGCCAAAAGGCGCTACAGTTCATGATTGGGAACCAACAGCACAAGATATTAAAAATTTATCTGATTCAAAGATGCTTATTGTTAACGGTCTTGGATTGGAAGGTTGGTTAGAAGATGTTAAATCTAGTTTAAAAAACACGGAAATAGTTGATTCATCTACAAATATTGACAAGATTAAAGCTGAAGAAGAACATGACCACGACCATGACCATGAAGAACATGAACACGATCATGACCACGAAGAAAAAGAGCACGACCATGATCATGAACATCATCACCACGGTGAATTTGATCCACATGTTTGGATGAGTCCAAAACAAGCTAGAATTCAAATGAAAAATGTGTATGAAGCTATTATTAAATTTGACTCTGAAAACAAAGATTTCTATGAAAAAAATTACAAAGAATTAGATAAAAAGTTTGAAGAATTAGATAAAAAATACGCTGAAGTTTTGGCACCACAAAAGGACAAATATTTCATCGTGCCACATGAAGCTTTTGGATATTTAGCTAGAGATTATGAAATAAGACAAGTTCCTATTGAAGGTATTAATTCAGATTCAGAACCTGATTTAAATAAGATGAAAGAATTGACTAATTTTGCAAAATCACATAAGATAAATACAGCATTTTATGAAATGGGAGAAAGCGATAAGATTGCAAATTCCTTAGCTAAGGAAATCAACGCAAAGACTGCTGGGTTATCTACTATAGAAGCTAAGACTCAAGATATCGAAGATGGAAAGGACAATTATTTTTCATTGTTAGAGAAAAACTTGGATGCAATCTCACAAGCAAGATAATATGAATAGTATAATTAGTGTAGAAAATTTGAATTTTTCGTATAGAAACGAAAAGCTATTAAGGGATATAAATTTTAATATCGAAAAAGGAGATTTCGTAGGGATAACCGGAGCTAATGGCTCCGGTAAATCTACGTTATTGAAACTTATTTTAGGATTTCTGAAAGCAGATAATGGTGATATAAAATTTGCTGGAGGAAGGGACAATTTTAGTTTTGGATATGTTCCTCAAAATAATCACGAAAAGAGCATTTCTTTTCCTATTACTGCATGGGAAATCGTGGCTATGAATGTAAGCGATGATGAGAATATGAAAGCTAATGAAAAAATCGAAAATGCGTTGTCTATTGTAGAAATGAAAGATAAGAAAAATTACGACTACAATAAGATGAGCGGTGGAGAACAGGAAAGAGTCATGATTGCAAAGGCGTTGGCTAACGATCCACAAATTTTGATTTTTGACGAACCTACTGCAGGACTAGATCAACGAAGCAAGGAAAATTTGTTTGATTTGTTGAAGCATTTGAATATTCATCATAATATAACGATTCTGGTGGTTACTCATGAGCTGGATTTTACTAAAGATTATTTTAACAGGATTTTTAGATTGGATAATGAATTTGTTGAGGTGAAACATGTTTGAGATGTTTTCTTATGATTTTATGAGAAGAGCTTTTATCGTGGGGATACTAGTGTCAATTATTGTTCCTTTGATAGGAACCTT
The DNA here is from genome assembly GCF_046991905.1 of Finegoldia sp. Taxonomy (NCBI): domain Bacteria; kingdom Bacillati; phylum Bacillota; class Tissierellia; order Tissierellales; family Peptoniphilaceae; genus Finegoldia; species Finegoldia sp. Next base: position 2,176 of record NZ_JBKWZF010000066.1, read on the forward strand.
TGTCGTTAATAAGAAAAACTCCATGGTAGGAGATGCTTTGAGTCACAGTTCCTTAGCTGGTGTTGCCTTGGGACTAATTTTTGGAATAAATCCTGTTATAGCAGCGATTTTCGTATGCGTGATTGCAGCTTTTGGAATAGAAATCATCAGAAAAAACTTTACAAAAAGTTCTGATTTGTCAACTGCGATTGTGATGAGTAGCGGTATTGGACTTGCTGCAATCTTGTCAGATTTTGTTCCTGGCGCTGCGAATTTTCAATCATTTATGTTCGGATCTATTGTAGCTATTCCAGATATTGAATTGTACACAGTAATTATTGTGAGTTTTATTGTTATTGTGACTTATGTGCTGTTGTACAAAAAATTAGTGTATATTATTTTTGATGAAGATGGAGCTAGATTGTCTAATATCAACGTGGGACTTATCAATAAAATATTTACTTTTTTGATAGCTATCACTGTTGCTATTGCATCTAGGACTGTCGGTGCACTTATGGTTTCAAGCTTGATGGTTATTCCTGTGTCTTGTGCAATAATGTTATCTCATTCTTTTAAAAGAACTGTGATTAATTCGTCTTTATTTGGAGTATTGTTTACGATTATCGGTATCAATATGTCTTATTATTTTCAATTAAAACCAGGTGGCTCAATTGTGTTGACAGGACTTTTAGTTCTGATAATTTTGATGATAGTAAATAAATTTAGAAAAAATAATTAACTGTAAACACTGCATTATGAATTTTGAATTAATTTATTTTGTGGTGTTTTTTGGTGCATAAAACGTTGTAATTTGCAATTTTTACAAGTATAATAAAAGGATAGGAGGCGATAGCATGAACAAAATGATAAAAAAAATAATAATATTAACATTGGGAACATTAATACTTACTTTTGGCTTTTTCTTTTTTATAATGCCTTTTAATTTAACTATTGGTGGAATTTCTGGTATTGCGATTAGCTTGAATGCTTTTGTTCCACAAATTCCAACGGGTATTTTCGTTATGATTATGGATACTATTTTGTATATTATAGCGTTTATTATTTTGGGAAAAAGCTTTGGGGTTTTGTCGATATATTGTTCATTTATTTTTGCAAGTTCAACGACGTTACTTGAAATTTTGCTACCAAATTTCAAACCTTTAACTGATGATATTTTGATTAATTTGATTTTTGGAATTATTATTTCAGCTGCTGGTATGGCATTGGTTATCAATCAAGGTGCATCGACTGGCGGTACGGATATTATCGCAATGATAATCAGAAAATATTTTTCGATTGATGTGGGTAAATGTATGCTTGTAGCAGACTTTTTTGTTGTGTTACTTGGTATGTATACTTTCGGAACAAAAAGTGGAATGTATGCTATGCTTGGTATTTGTATCAACTCAATTGTCATTGACAAGGCTATCGCTGGTCTAAATACAAGGGTAAATATGATGATAACGAGCGATAAATACAAGGAAATTAACGCTTATATTATAGATCAAATTTCAAGAGGATCCACTATTTATAAAGCAGTTGGTGGTTTTTCTGATAATGAAAAATTTGTTATTAATACGATTGTTTCAAGAGGAGAGTATATTAAGATTAAAAATTACGTGAAATCTATTGATCCTAAATCATTCGTATGTATTTCGTATGTCAGTGAAGTGCTTGGTGAAGGATTTACTTACGATCCAGTGGATAATCCAGAGCTTGAAATACTTCCTGGTGGAATGAGTTAGAATGGAGAAGAAATGTATAAATTAGGACAAAGAGAGAATTTAAAAATTGATAAGATAAATACGGAAGTTTTGTTGAAAAAAGACAACGAAAATAATTTTGTTAGAATGAATGTAGACGAACTTTCCGGAGAAAAAGTTGGCGATGTTGTCGATGTATTCATTTACAATGACAATAAAAAACTAATGGCAACGAAGAAGCAACCTAAGATTGAATTGGGTAAGATTGCAAGACTAGAAGTAAAAGACATTACTAGAATTGGTGCTTTCTTAGATTGTGGCTTAGATAAGGATATTTTGTTGCCATTTAAGGAACAAACTTCAAAATTGGTAAAAGGTCAAAAATATTTAGTGTATTTGTATATTGATAAGTCGAACAGATTGGCACTTACTATGCGAATTAAAAATTTATTGAAAAACGATAGCGGCTATGTTAAGAACGATTGGGTAGAAGGCGTTATATACAACATAGTAGATGGTTTAGGAGCTTTTGTAGCTGTAGATAATAAGTATGAAGGTCTTATTCCTGCAAGTGAATTAAATGGTGTTGTAGATTTAGGAGAAGAAGTTAAATGCAGAGTTGCGGATGTGAAATCTGATGGCAAATTGGATTTGTCATTTTTTGAACCTGCATATAAGCATATATCTTCAGATGCAGATGCAATTATAGAAGAACTTAAAAATTCAGATGGTTTTATCAATTTTAACGATAAGACTGACGCCAATAGAATTAAATCAGCGTTTAATATGTCTAAGTCCAGTTTCAAAAGGGCTGTAGGAAGACTATTAAAAGAAAATATGATACAATTTTATAAAGACGGAATAAAATTAACTAGTAAAGGGAGAGGTAATAATGGAAGATAACAAAGATAAAGTATTAGCAGTAGTAAACGGTGAAGAAATTAAACAATCAGAAGTTGATAATTTTATTCAGGCTTTAGGTTATAGAGGAGCACAATTTAATAACCCTGAAGGTAAAAAGAGATTAACTGATGAATTAATCAATAGAAAACTTTTATTTTTAGATGCTAAAAAAACAGGCTTAGATAAAGATGAAATATATGTAAAGGAAGTTAAAAAGCAAGCTGAAGAATTGTTGAAGGATTTTGCTATGGCTAACATAATCAATTCTGTTAGAGTATCAGATGAAGATTTGAAGGAATATTATGAAAACCACAAAGATAATTTCAAAGTTCAACCAACATTCACAGCTTCTCACATTTTAGTTGAATCTGAAGATTTGGCTAATGAAATTAAAGAAAAAATCGATAACGATGGTGATTTTGCACAATTAGCAAAAGAGTATTCTACATGTCCATCAAAAGAACAAGGTGGAGATTTGGGAACATTCCAACAAGGTCAAATGGTTAAGGAATTTGAAAATGCTTTGATTGAAAATGAAATCGGAGATATCGTAGGACCTGTTAAAACACAATTCGGTTATCACATTATAAATATTAAGGATAAGATAGAAGGTAAAGTAAAATCTTTTGAAGAAGCGAAAAACGAAGTTAAACAAACATTATTACAATTAAGACAACAACAAGCATATATTGATGCAACAGATAAATTACAAAAAGAATATAAAATAGAAAAATTTTATTAAGATAAATTGGAGAATTTAAATGAATAATCTTAAAAAGAAGATAGCAGCTTTATGTTTAGCATTTAGTATGATATTAAGTACAGGTACTGGTGCACTTGCAAAAGAACAAGATGACAAGACAAGTTCTACAAAAGCACAATCAACTTTGAATAGAATTGAAGGACGCGATAGATTTGCTGTTGCTAATAAGGTAATGGAAGATTATTATCCAAATTCAAAGAAAGTTTTGCTTGTATCTGCAATTAAATTCCCTGACAATATAAGTTCTACTGTTATGAGTCAAGGTCAAATTCCTATACTTTACACATATTCAGATAAATTAGATGTATCAACTGAAAAACTTTTAAAATCAAAAGATTTAGATGAAGTAATAATTATCGGTGGAGAAAAGTCTGTAAGCAGAGATGTTGAAAAACATATCGAAAATGATTTAAAAATCAAGGTAGTTAGATATGATGGATACGATAGATACGCAGTTAATACTAAAATTGTTTCGGAAAAATTTGATAGCAAAAAATCTGATAAACAAAACTTGGTTATTGCCAGTGGAGAAGTATTCGCAGATGCTATTAACGCTACGTCTTTAGCACAAAAACACAATGCACCAATATTATTAGTATCGAAAAATAAGATTTCTAGCGACACAAAAGATTATTTACAATCTTTCTATAAAGGAAATATAGGTAAAATTTTTGTAGTCGGTGGACAAAATACAGTTTCTGATAAAGTTGTTCAAGAAATCAAAGCTATTACTAATGTAAAACCACAAAGAATCTTTGGATCTAACAGATATATGACATCTGTCAGAGTTGCAAACGCAAGCTTTACTGCGCCAACAAAAGCAATATTTGCAAGCGGGGAAGTTTTTGTTGATGCATTGGTAGCAGCACCACTTTCACAAAAATTAAAAGCACCAATACTTCTTGTTTCAAAATCATCTATAACAAGTGATGTGAAATCATATATCGGAAGCAATTCTTTTGAAGAAATGTTCATTGTAGGTGGTAAGAACACTGTATCAGAAAAAGTTAAAGACTTAATACTTGATAACAAGTCAGAAGATACGGTAACGACTGATTCTAGATATCCTGAAAAAAAAGTTATCCGTAGGAAGCCATTACCAGGACTAGAAAATGAAGAAGAGTTCCCAGTTCAAATCAGTGATGATACGATTGTAATGGTTCGTGGCCACTATGATGATGAGATGGCAGACGAAATACTCACACTTTTGAATCAATACCGAAAAGAAAATGGATTGAAAGCATTAAAGCAAGATAATTCTTTAACTCCAGTTGCAAAGACAAGAGCGACAGAAATTGTTCATTTATTTGAACACGTTAGACCAAGAGGTGGTGTAGTGACAGATATTTCTAACATCAATGGAGAAAATATCTATAATGGACCATACACTGCTAGTGGCGCAATGGAAGCTTGGAAAAATTCAGAAGGACATAATGAAAACATGTTGAGAGAAGCATTCACAAGAATAAACGTCAAAGTGTTTGTTACTAAAGCATATTATGAAGATTCCGATCAAACTTATGATAGATATTATGCAGTTCAAATTTTTGGGATTTAATATTAAATATAATCCAGAAAAGTCGATGGTTTATACCATCGATTTTTTTGTAAGAAGAAAACCCCCAGTTAGTGAACTGACCCCAAAAAGTTGGACCTAAAACCAACTTAGAGGAGGTCAGTTTTTT
>NZ_JBKWZF010000067.1:0-7042 GCF_046991905.1 Finegoldia sp.
TTAACTCATTTTGTACTTTCTACAAGAGTAGCTTAAAAGGCTGCTCTTTTTTTATGAAGAAAGGATAATATAACTTTAGGCATATAAATCCAAATATTTGTCCCATAAACGTAGAAATACGTCCCGATTTGCGATATAATGATAAAGAAATTAGGAGGTATGGCAATATGAAAAAACAAAATGTTTTGAATTTAATAAAATACCATGTGGAAAGGAATGAAAATTCCTTTAGAAATGAGGCTATAGCAATAGCAAGATATTTTGATAGCATAGGAGATTATCAGTTATCTGAATATATTATGGGGTTAATATCTGAATCAAATTTATATTCACCACAAAGTAGTGATTTTGAAAGTGAGTTTTTAAAGCAAGTTGAAATAAGAAATTTAGAGGCTTTAAATTTACCACTTGAAATAACAGAGGATATAAAAGGTATTATTAATGCTGTAAATCATAATGTTGGTATTAATAAATTTTTATTTGAAGGATTACCGGGAAGTGGAAAAACAGAGGCAGCAAAAAATGTTGCAAGATTGTTGGATCGCTCTCTTTTTAGAGTGGATTTTGAAAATTTGATAGATAGTAAGTTGGGGCAGACCAATAAAAATATTATAAAAGTCTTTAAAGAAATAAATATGCTTCCAAATGCGAATAAAATAGTAGTTTTATTTGATGAGATTGACGTTATCGCTCTGGATAGAATTAATTCTAATGATATTAGAGAGATGGGAAGAGTAACATCTACAATTTTAAGAGAATTAGATAGATTAACAGATCTTAATAAAGAGATAGTGCTTATTGCAACAACTAATCTATATTCAAATTTTGATAAAGCATTAATTAGGAGATTTGATGCTGTTATTAATTTCAATAGGTATAGCGATGAGGATTTAATAGAAGTTGCTGAATATTATTTTTCTTCATTTATCAAGAATTTTAAAGGAATATCCAAGGATGCAAGATTATTTAAAAAAATATTGAGAATATCAAAGAAAATACCTTATCCCGGAGAATTAAAAAACATTATAAAAACATCACTTGCATTTAGCGATGTTGGTTCTGAGTATGATTATTTGAAAAGATTGTACAATAGTTTGATAGGAAACCTGGATCAAAAGGACATAAGCCAACTTCATGAAGAAGGATTTACTGTAAGAGAAATAGAAAAGTTAAAAGGGGAGTCTAAAAGTGCTGTATCAAGAAAACTGAAAAAGGAGGAAGTAGATAGTGAATAATGTTTTGGAATTAAAAGGGAAACGCTTTGTACAAGCACGTAGAAATGTTAATGGCGGTGGTGTAGCCATGAATGGGAGAGTGGAAGTCAGTACAGAGCATTTATTAAGGTTAAAATCTCAGTTAAGCCAAATTAAAGAATTTTGGGATAAAGAAACAAAGCCATTTGAAGGAGTTTTAATTAGTGTTTATTATAATAAAATTGTTGCGAAAAGTAATCGAATTGCAGGACTTTTTAAAGGGGCGACTTCTAATGATGCAATTGTTGGTGCAAAATTTAATAGAGATAAGAGCAAACATATCATCACATATTTTCTTGATGAGTATGATTTGACTAAAAGTATAGAGTTGATTACAGATACTTCAAATATATTGTCTAAAAAATTTGCAGGAAAGATTAATAAGAGCATATTTGAAGATAAAAATATTGTCAATCCAAGAGTTTTTAAAGACTTTTCTGTGAGTATGTCAATATTTAAACAGGTGATTGCAGATGTATCATATATTGATTCTTTTGAGGTAGAGTTACCTACGATAGATGTAAAGCAGAGCATTATAACTTTGTATGATGTAAGAAAAGATACAAAATTATTATTTGAAAGATTAGGGATAGATATTTTAAGTAGCAGAATTTTAGATAATCAAACTGTTTACTTAGACGAAAAGCAGGTAGAACTACTTTTTGAAAAAGTACCTTATCTTGTTTCAATGGCAACCGTTGATTTGTCAAGTTTATCACCTGATGATTTTATAAATGAGTATCAAACAAAAATGGTAACTATATCATCCCCAACTATTGAACCAACAATTGGTGTGATAGATACCTTATTTGATGAAAGTGTTTATTTTAGTGATTGGGTTGAATATCATGACATGGTCTCAGAAGATATACCAAAAAAACCAAAAGATTATAATCATGGGACAGCAGTATCTTCCATTATTGTTGATGGAGCAAGATTAAATCCTTGGCTAGACGATGGCTGTGGAAGATTTAAGGTTAGGCATTTTGGAGTAGCGGTAGGTGCTGAATTTTCTTCCTTTTCAATAATAAAGAAAATAAAGAGTATTGTAATAAATAATTCAGATATAAAAGTCTGGAATATTTCACTTGGTAGTAATCAGGAAATTAATGATAATTTTATTTCTGCTGAAGCTGCAATATTAGATAAAATTCAGTTTGAAAACAATGTAATATTTGTTATTGCAGGAACAAATAAACCAAGTGAAGATATAGTAAAAATAGGCTCTCCGGCAGATTCTGTTAATAGCATAGTTGTAAATTCAGTTAGTAAGAATGGTCTGTCTACTAAATATGCTCGTAAAGGATTAGTATTATCTTTCTTTGCAAAGCCTGATGTGAGCTATTATGGTGGCAGTGAAGAAGAGTACATTAGGGTTTGTGAACCTTTAGGTGCTGTGAATGTTGCTGGTACTTCTTATGCTGCACCTTGGATTGCGAGGAAATTATCTTATTTAATTGATGTGTTGGGACTTAATAGAGAAGTTGCAAAAGCCATGATTATTGATGCTGCAAGAGGTTGGGATGAAAAACCGACGCCTGAGGAAGTTGCTTTATATGGGCATGGAGTTGTACCAATTCATATAAACGATATTATTCAAACAAAAGATGATGAAATAAAATTTGTGGTATCAGATATTAGTGAAAAATGGAATACTTATAACTATGATTTTCCAGTTCCTCTAAAGGATAATAAGTATCCATATATTGCGAAGGCTACGATGTGTTATTTTCCATTGTGCGATAGATTGCAAGGTGTTGATTATACAAATACGGAATTAAATTTACATTTTGGACGAATAGGGGATGATAAAAAAATCAAGGATATTAAAGGGGATAAACAGAATACAGAAGACACCTTAGATGGAGAAAGAAATTATCTTTTGGAAGGTGAAGCCAGAAAGCATTTTAGAAAATGGGATAATGTAAAGTATATTGCAGAGAGTGCTACAAAAAGAATGATACCAAAAGACTCTTATAGAAATAAAAACTGGGGTATGGAAGTAAAGACAAATAACCGATTAGCTCCTCAAGATGGTATAGGAGTTAGGTTTGGTGTTGTTGTAACACTCAAAGAAATGAATGGAGTTAATAGAATTGATGAATTTATCAGAAGTTGTACATTAAATGGTTGGTTAGTAAATGAAATCGATGTTGTTAATAGAGTAGATATTCACCAAAAAGTTAATGAAGAAATTAAGTGGGAATAGTATATGTTTTTTTGCACTATCGACAGTAAATGGAATGGTATGGAATATTTATAAAAATTATAGCAAGTATAAGAGGTGAAGAGATATGGAGAATCAAGATAAGATATATGAAATAGAAATTAACAGTTGTGGTATAGGAGGGAAGCTTAGGATACAGAATAGAAATAATCTTAGGTATAAAAAAATTCGTACGTAGATGGCAATGTTGTACGAGAACATCTTTGTTTGTCTAAAGAAGAATATGAGTTGGCAATGCTTAATTTATTTAGATTATATTGTTGTGAGGGATTTTATAAAGAAACATCAGCAATGTATTTTGGCAACATACCGATTCAAGCTAATGGAGGCATTGAAAAATTTAGGATTACTGCATTAGTATATAATTATTAGATATGATATTAGAAAAGGATTAGAGGGAGTGATGACTATGCCTGATACAATTATATATTGGTTATGGGGATTGGTAAAAGCAATACCTGAAGATATTATTAAAACGCTGATATTAGGTTTTTTAATTTTAGTTCTAAGAATACTTGTTGAGAAAATTAAATTTTTAAATTCCAAATTTAAAAATTTAATGGTAATGATATTTAGTACAAATATAGAAATATCTACAAAAACTTCTTTTATCGATTCTCCAGAATATAATTATGTTTCAAAAAGAAAAAAGGAATATGTATACAGTCAAAATTCGAGTGATAATGATGTATGGGGAATTATTATTGTAGGAGCATTGATTGCTTCTATAATTGTTAATTTTTTTAAAGAATATGTAGAGTATATATCTTTGTTCTTAAAGTGGTTTGGGCTTATACCTTTAATATTATCTATTATATTTTTATTTATTATATCTTTTAGCAAGGAAGTTCAAAAAGTTACCGTTAAATTTATTATTGTTTCAATAGTTGTTTCCACATTAACATTGTATTATGGATTTAACATTAAGGAAATGGTGGTAACAATGAGTCCTTCAATAGTTGATACAAGAAAATTTTTTATATCAGTATATAAAATTTTAGGTGTATCTATAGGAGTAATTCAACAAATGATATCTTATACCTTATTGTTGCGTGTATTCAGTGTCTATATTGATAGAAAAAAGAAAAATCCGATACAAGTAATTCGCAAATTTATTTCTAAAACAAAACGATTTGAATCGGTTTCTTTTCTCAGTTTTTTGGTAATATTGTTTTCAGTTTTATCATATTTACTGACTTTAAACGCTGTTCATAATTTTTTGTTGAGATAATAGAAAAACTCAAAAGATTATCTCTCCATCTCCTTACCCATGTAAATTCCATAGTTTTTTCGTATTTGATAAAGTTCGTCCATAGTCGATTTTGAGGAAGAATACTCTTGCATGAGGGTATTCTTTTTTTCTTGTAATTTATCAAGCTCAGCTAAAATATTCTTTGAATTTGGGAGCTTGGAATAAGATTTTTTAAGCTCTGAGAGAGCATTTTCATATAGGGTAATCTGAGCTTTGTACTCTTCAAAAAATGCCTTGTCAGACGGATTAGCAGTATATTCCTTGTAGCACGCTCTGTATTTTTTAACGGTATGAACTTGCTCCATAGTGGTAGAAAGCTTCTGCATTTCCTTATCAATAGCCTTGATTTTCTCTTGTATATTTTGCCTTTCATCGGCTGCTTTTTGAATATACTCGTCAAGCTGTTTAACGGATTTAATGCCATGTTCTCTGATATAAATAACAGACTCAGCCATTGTATGAAGGTTATGTTTGGTTGCCCAATATTCGTAGCCTTTGCTTTCTTTTACCTTAACATTTGTGTTCATGTCAATAACATTGCCGATGCGTTTTTTGACGGCAGGAGTCTTGATAAACTCTCTTTCTGCAATTCGTTCTTTTAATCTTTCTTCGGTATAATCTTCTCCGATTGTTTTAGTCCTTGTAAATCTCGCCTTATCTTTTGGCTTAAAAGCAATGTGCTTACCGTATTTGATTTCATAGCCAAGATCAGCCATCTTCTTTAAAATTCGTCCCAGTCCTTTGACTGTTTTATCATTCTGTCAATGTCAAATTGAAGCCTGCTTTTCCAAGAAGTGCCATGTTTTGCCTGTTCGTTTTCATACCAAGATTTACCGTTAATCTTATATTTTTTCTTATAGCTTTCGTAAAACTCGTCAATGACAGATAGGCTATTTTCTTTGCAGAGTTTATCACTCTGATAACGGATTTGGTGGTAGCTTTTCTTGTTAGACTGGTAGCACCTACCTGTTACCATATTTACATTATTGAAGATGATGTGATTGTGGATATGCCCCTTATCTACGTGAGTAGATAAGACAAATTCGTACTCATCTTTGAGTATCTTTTTACACAGCTCCATACCAATCTGGTGAGCCAATTCAGGGCTTGTTTCTCCCGGTAAAAATGATTGAATGAGATGTCTTGCAAGAACGGTTCCTTTTGTTCCTGCGTCATTTCGTGTCCTTAAAAACTGAGTGTGAGCAGTTGATTCGTGGCATTTATGAGTGCTTACTAAAAGCTGCTCGTCTGTTTTATCTCCATTTACAATGTAGTCGATAGCAAGATTAAGAGTCGATTTTATTGGGTGTATTTTTGTAATAGCCATTATTATTCACCTTCCGTTTCAGATGTTCTTTTCAGAAGTAGTGAATGAATTTGCCACAGCTCTTTTGAGAAATGTTCAATCTCTTTTTTTATATCACCGATGTCCTCTTTGTAGATTACACCTGTCGAATTTACTCGCTTTGCAATCTGATTGATGTTGTTTGTTGCATTAGAAAGTAAGCCTTGTAAATCTCTGAAAGGCTCTAAATCCACTTGATAAATTTCCTTTTCCAAAACGCATTTGCGGATGAAATGGCTCATGTTTCTACACTTCGCAAGTCTTTTTTTCTCTTCAAAAAGAGCCTTTTCTTCTTCAGTTAGTTTAATTTCAAGTCTTTCGTTTCTTATTCTATTTGCCATAGTTAGTTCCTCCTTTGAATGTATTTCGGGGTCTTAGGGTTCTCCCTAACAAGCTAAAAATTGATAAAAAAAGAAGCAGATCCCCAAGGGCTGCTTCGTCAATTTTCCGTAAGTGTCCGTACACTTACTGTGCTTGCTACAAAAGAATGATTAGGGTAGCAAGCGTTAAGCATATTAAGTATTTTATTTATTATATCAAATTTTCGTTAATAAAGGAATAGACAACATTAAAATATGGTATAATAATATGATGTAAAATTAAGAGGGGATGAAAGAAATTTGAAACCTAACGAAAATGATATTATAGAAACAGCCTATGAGGGTTATGTTTTTTTCTGAAAAGAAAAGTATTGATAATGTTAAAGTTTATCGTTTTAGCAATGAAACAGGCACAGGAGAAATGCGTTGTTATGATTTGCTTGAAGGGATGCAGTTATCCTATAACAACTTAAATATGGAAACATCTCACCAAAAAATATCACCCAAACAAGGAATTTTACAGATTGATCATTGTCTTGAAGGGTGCTATGAATTTAAACTTGAAAACAATGAGCGTGCATTTATTGGAAAAGGTGATCTAAGTGTTCTTGAACTTGGTAAAGTACCGTTTGAAAACTCCTGTAT
>NZ_JBKWZF010000068.1:0-6919 GCF_046991905.1 Finegoldia sp.
AAGGACTTGCTTTTAAGCCGCTTGGTGAATTAAGCCGCTAAATTATCATTTATCTGCTGTTTTAAAGCAATTCTATCCGTAATTGCCTTATAGCTGTTCACTATTTCAAGCTGTTCTTCAATAGGTGGAATAGGCAATTCCAATCTGCAAATGTCATCCCAGGTAATTCCACCACGAACACTTCCGTCAGTATGTAACCAACAAATACGGTCAAATTCCGGTCTGCGAAACCACATCATCAGATAATCTTCATTCAAAATACTGTTATCTATCACTTCAAACATAAAATATGCCGGAGAAACAATAGCAGGCTCTTCCTCGTCATACAATGCAACCGGAAGTCGTTCATCACGACCAACATGCATTGGATTACACGCAAATTTTCCTTTTGTTATCAGTTTATATTTACTCAAATCCGTACCAATAACATTCGCAACTGACGGCATAAAAAATTTGTCTATGTTAATTCCTAAAACTCTGCCTGCTATGCTTTCTCTGTTTCGAATATCAATTAGTCGTATATGGTTTCCTAAAATATCATAATTCGATTTCATATCCCAGCTCCTTAAATACAGCAAGTAAATCTGCTTTGGATTTTTCCTCTTGAACAAGAAGTCCTTTGAGTTCTCCCTGCAATGACTTCATTTTGGTGTCAAAGTCAATATTCTCGTCACGGTTGACAAACTCAATATATCTGCTCGGTACAAGAGTAAATCCCTTTTCTTTTACTTCTTCAAAAGAAGCAGAATAGCAAAACTCCGGAACATTTTCGTAAGTATCTTCAAAGCCTTCCTGCTGCCAGTTGTGGTAAACTTCTGTGACCTTGGATCTATCTTCTTCAGTCAGTTCAATGTACTTTTTCTCATAAGGACTGCCCATTTGTCGTAAATCCATAAAGAGTATTTCATCTTCTCGGTTACGATAGCGTTTGAGCTTTCCGTTCTGCTCCACAACACGAGCTTTTTTGTTCTTGTTCAGTATCCAAAGAGTAACACTGATGTCGGTGGTATAGAAAAGGTTTCTCGGAAGAATAATAATTGCTTCTACCAAATGATTTTCTATAAGCTGCTGTCTAATTTTCAGCTCTGTACCATCATCAGATAATGCACCATTAGCAAGCAGGAAACCTGCCACACCGTTTTGTGAGAGTTTGGAAACAATATTCAGTATCCAACCATAGTTTGCATTGCTTGTCGGGGGGACTTCATAGCCATCCCAACGAGGGTCGTCCGTAAGCTCGTTTTCTGCTCTCCATTGTTTCTGATTAAAGGGCGGATTTGCCATTATGAAATCTGCTTTCAGGTCTTTGTGCTGGTCATTGGTAAATGTATTGGCTGCCATCTCTCCAAGATTGGCAGAAATACCACGGATGGCTAAGTTCATCTTTGCCAGTTTGAAAGTGGTATTGGTGTATTCCTGACCATAGATGGAAACCTTTTTCTTGTTTCCGCTATGTGCTTCCACAAACTTAATGGACTGAACGAACATACCACCTGAACCACAACAAGGATCATAGAGGATACCATCATAAGGCTCCAACATTTCAGCAATCAGATTAACAATGCACTTTGGCGTATAGAACTCGCCCTTACCTTTACCTTCAGCAAGAGCAAACTTACTGAGGAAGTATTCATACACACGCCCGATAATGTCGTTCTCTTTGTCATCGGTGTTAATACGATTGATCTCATCAAGCAAAGAAGCCAACTTTGCTGTATCAATATGTAAACGGGAGTAATAGTTATCCGGCAATGCACCTTTGAGTGCCGGGTTATTCTTTTCAATCGTATAAAGTGCTGTATCTATCTTCAGGGCAATATCGTCCTGCTTTGCATTTTCAATAATATACTTCCAGCGACTTTCTTCGGGAAGATAAAAAACATTTTCCTGTGTATAGAATGGTTTCATATCCGCATATTTCTCGCCGTGTGTAGCAATAATCTTATTGCGGCATTCCTCAAACTTGTCACTGGCAAATTTAAGGAAGAATAAACTCAGAGCAACATGCTTATACTCCGCAGGTTCAACAGAACCTCGCAGTTTATCAGCACTTTTCCAAAGTGCTTCTTCCATTGATATTTCTTTCTTTGGTTTCGCAGTTCTTGCCATTTATATATCCTCCGTTACTTTTCTAAATTATCAGGAATGATTTCCATAATATCATTCATCGTACAGTTAAGATGATTGCATATCTTCACAAGCACTTCTACTTGAACTGATTCATTTTTTCCGAGTTTTGCCATAGCGTTAGATGAAATTCCTGCCTCTGTACGCAGTTTCGTTTTGTTTAATCCCTTATCTATCATTAATTTCCACAATTTGTTGTATGAGACAGCCATATTAACCTCCCAATTTACTGTAATATAACTCATAAGTAACTAATATATAGTATATCATTTGAGTTTGTGAAATTCAACAGAATTACCTGAAATGAAATATAATAGCTGAAGTGAAAAGTTAAATTCCACTTTCAAAGTAGCTAAGTAGAAAAGACTCTTACACAACAATCTAGTTGAATTTACACTTACAATTGCATTTAGTCTTTCATATATCCTTTTTTATATCTATGATGAAGGTAACCGCTGGTTATTATCATACACATTACAAAGGGTGATGAATATGGCAACGAACAAAAACAAACATCTGACTCAGGACGATCGCAATGTCATCGCGATCGGCATCGTTAATGGTTCTTCTAAAAAAGCTATTGCTGATAATCTAGGCAAAGATAAATCTACGATAGGTAAGGAAATCCGTGCTCACCGTTATCTCTCTCATAAATCTACACTTTCTCTAGAATGCGAGAACTATGCTCACTGTAAGTTTAAGAGAAAGAATTGTACTGTCAACTGCCCTGATTATTCTAAGTTCCGCTGCAAACGCAGAGATCGTACTCCGGGAGCTTGTAATGGCTGTGAGAAACTGAAAAGCTGCCGCTTTGATAAATACCTCTATAAACCTACGATCGCCTATGAGGAATACCGTAGCGAACTCGTTGAGTCTCGAACCGGAATCAATCTGACCTCATCAGAAGCTGTAGAGCTAGGCAATACCATCAAGCCTCTTATATTAAAAGGTCATTCACCTTATCAGATCATAGCTGCACATCCCGAACTTGGAATCAGTGAGAAGACACTCTACAACTATATTGAACAAGGTGTATTCGAATGTGTTGGCATTGCTAATATTGACCTTCGTATAAAAGTCAAAAGAAAAATGACCGCTAAGAAGAAGACGATCTATAAAAAACGACAAGACCGTAAATTCCTTGTTGGACGGCTTTACACAGATTACCAATCCTATGTTGAGTCTGAGGAAATCACACACATTTTACAAATGGATACAGTCTATAATGACATTTCCAATGGACCGTTTATCCAGACTTTCAAATTCATCAAATATGGGCTCCTGTTTGCTGTATATCACGACACGAAGACTGCTGCAGATATGGTTGACGGACTAGCTGTTCTTGATTCCATCCTTGGAAAAAGCCTGTTTGAACAGGAAGCTCATATAACACTCACTGATCGCGGAGGTGAATTTACTGATGCTGAGCATATGGAAAAAAGAGACGATGGTACCAGAAGGACACGAGTCTTCTATTGCGACCCTATGCAGTCCGGGCAGAAAGGAAGCCTGGAAAATATGCATCGTGAATTACGTTATATATTACCTAACGAAGTAGACTTACGCAGTATCGGCCTGACCGATCAGACTTCCTTGAATGTAGCCATCTCACATATCAATTCCAGTGCCAAGGAACATTTGAATGGAAAATCCCCATTTGAGCTATGTGAGTTCATGTGTCCGGAATTAGCGCAGAAACTTTATGAATTTGGTCTACAGAAAATAGAAAAGGACGAAGTGATACTTCGTCCAAGCGTATTGACTCATAAGTAACAAACAGATGATATAAAGAATGATAAGAGCAGCGGCAAAGAACAGTTATTTATAGTGTAACTATAAAATGGAAGTGGAATTTAGTTATACATAGGCATAATGGAGCCTATTTTCAGTGCGCTTATTCATTTTATCTATCATTCGCACAATGACCACTTTCTTCACATTTTTACTTACTTCTACCTATTTGAAACCCTTTCTAACGCTATATTTATGCTCTGTATAGACTTTTGTAGAAGAAAGTTCCACATTTTTTATTCGCCTTTTGAAAGTGGAATTTAACTTTTCACTTCAGCATGAAATATAATATTTCATTTCTTAACTGATAGATGACATTTGATGAAAAAGCAAATGCCATCTCTTTTTTGTTTCCAAAAATATTTTTGAAAATAGAGTGTCCATTTATTCTTTCTCAGTTCAAACAAGTGAAGGGAGGTTTTAATATGCCGAGATTATCAAAGAAAGCAAAACGGGAATGGAATTTCTTCATAAGTCCCAAGACAGGCAGACGCACCTACAATGACCTTTGGCGTAAATGCAGTAATGCTTGCAAACAAAGTTTCAAGGCGGTTATTGTTTTTTGTCCTAAATATCAGTCTAAAAGAAGTGTTAAAAACGCACCTAACAGCGATAAATTTACCGATTCAAGCTAAGCCGTAGAATGACACCTAACGAATTTTTAATAGGCGTATAAAAGGAAAAATCGCTGTTTTACACACCTTTTCCTTACAGAAAAAAGAGCGGTTACAGCAACAAAAAACAAACGGAGAGTAAGACGTATAAATATATAAATAAATATATATCTTTACTCTCCGAAAAAAGAATTATGAAGAGAGGTATTTATATGATTGCAAACAAAGTATATACCCGTGAAGAAATGCGGGAAGAACGGATACACACCGCCGATTACTGTTTTATCGACAAAGCAGGCGAATACACAGCAACGCTGATAATGAAAGCCGAAGCAAGTTCGGGAATGCTGCGATTGTTTTTTCAGCTGAGTGACGGAAGAAAGATTATCACACCTGTGTTTTGGTGGCAGAAATATTTGGGCTTTTACGAAACCGACAACGGCACAAAAGTAAAACTCATATACAAAGAAAATCCTAAGGGTATTTATCTTTACACAGCAGAAATATTAGATTAAGGAGGAAATCAAAATGACCGAAATCATTAAAAACATCGAAATCAGTTCGCTTGTTCCTTTTGAAAATCATCCGTTTAAGGAAAGAAGCGGATTGGAACAAGAAGAACTTCTTGAAAGCATAAAAGAAACCGAATTTCTCGAACCAATAACCGTGCGTTTTCTTTCGGAAGGTAAATATGAAATTATCAGCGGACACAGACGAGTAGAAGCCTGTAAAAAGTTAGGACTATCCAAAATACCTGCCACAATAAAAGAATTAAGTAAAGATGAAGCAATTGTTGCAATGGTAGATTTCAACATACACAGAGAACATCTGCTCTACAGTGAAAAAGCCTTTGCATACAAAATGAAATTAGAAGCACTAAAGCATCAGGGAAAAACTTATGGACAAGTTGTCCACAAGTCAAGAGATAACATATCGGATACGGAAAGCGGCAGACAGATTCAGAGATATATTCGCCTGACTCACTTAATTCCCGAACTTCTGAAAATGGTTGATGAGGAACGAATAGCCTTTACTCCGGCGGTTGAATTATCATACTTACCCGAAAATGAACAGAAAAAGTTGGTTGCAGAAATCGAATACGCAGACGCTACACCTTCGCTTTCACAAGCTCAACGCTTGCGAAAATTCAGCGAACAAGGACGGCTATCCGTTGATACGATATTTGCCGTATTAAGTGAGGAAAAACCGAACCAAAAGGAACAGGTCAGGTTTCTAACAGAGGATATACGAAAGTATTTTCCCCAAAATTATTCCAACAAAGATATGCAGAATACAATTATCAGATTGCTTGAAAAATGGCAAAGACAAAGAGAACGAAATGCAAGGGAGGAACGATAATGGACAGTAATGCAGTTTCAATATTCGCTCCGTATTATGAGGTTGACGATACTGCCTTTTTACGAAAATCGGGAATACAACCTATGAGGTTGTAACCCATTTCAATGTGAACGGAAAAGAAACAGTATTGGAGCAATTCAAAGAACTTTTGACCGAACTTAATTTGGTATAACCACACATTCGACAGCCAAAGCGTTGCAAGTGTATAATTTTCGTAACTTGCAATGCCCGGTTGTCGGAAAGGAGAAAAATATTATGACAACACAGAATACAAACGGGCAGAAAGAAAAAATAACGGCTCTCTATTGCCGACTTTCACAAGACGACGGCAGAGACGGAGAAAGCAACTCCATATCCAACCAAAAAGAAATCTTATCGGAGTATGCAAAGCGGAACGGATTTTTGCATCCGCAGTTCTTTATCGACGACGGTATATCCGGGACAACCTTTGAAAGAGCTGACTTTAATCGTATGCAGTCTATGATTGAAAATGGAGAGGTTTCTGCGGTTATTGTAAAAGATTTATTCCGTTTCGGAAGAAACTATCTGCAAGTAGGCGAATATCTTGAAATCAAATATCCAACAATGGGTGTACGTTTTATTTCCATACAGGAAAATGTGGACACCGCAAAAGAAAGCGGAACGGAAATGATGCCATTTTCCAATATTTTTAACGAATGGTATGCAGCACAGACTTCAAAGAAAATCCGTGCCGTCAATCAAATGAAAGCCGCCAAGGGACAACGTATTTCTTCCTCTGTGCCTTACGGATATATGAAAAATCCCGATGATAAGCAAAAGTGGTTGATAGATGAGCCTGCTGCTGAAATCGTAAGAAAGATTTTTAACCTTTGCCTTGAGGGAAAAGGACCGGCACAGATTGCGAGACAACTAGAAAAAGAAAAGATACTTACTCCGACGGCATATTATCATTCCATCGGTAAAAAGACAAGCAATCCATTGCCTGCTAATATTTGGCTATCCAAATTTTTTAGGGGTTTTCGCCAGAAATTTGGGGGTCAACTTTG
>NZ_JBKWZF010000069.1:0-5108 GCF_046991905.1 Finegoldia sp.
CCCTCTCCCTAGGGAAAGGCGTTTTACATATACTTCATATATTCTTTAACCACTCCACTGTATCTTCCATCCTATAACTTTTTTCCCTATACATATCCATAATATGTGTCCTATGAGCAAGTCTATCAACTATGGCTGGTTAGCATAGGATTTTTAAAAACCTCCTCCCATATTTCAAAGTTTAAATTAGTTATTAAAATTATTGAAACCTTATCGTTTCTAGATGATAAGAAATTAAAAAGAATATCACATCCTATCTTATCAAATGAAACATAACCTAACTCATATAAGATTACCAAGTCATATTTTTCAAATTTCTTCTTGTAGCTAGTAATTTGATTTTTACTCATAGCCTCCTGTAGTTCAATTACTAAATTAGGAACTGAGGTAAATAGTACATTCTTTCCAACAATACACGCCTTAATACCTAGAGCAGTTGCATAATGGGTTTTACCACACCCAGGAGTGCCTATTAAGATAATATTTTCTTTGTTATCTACAAATTTTAAGGTTTCTAAGTATTCAAACTTCTTATTTAACTCTAGGCTATATTTACTCTTATCAAAGTCCTCCAAAAACTTCTTATCGATAAATTTAGCATTTCTAATTCTTCTAAAAATCCCATTATTCTTTCTACCTCTCCTTCTTCAAATTAAAAGAGCAGCCTTATTTAAGCTACTCTTGTAGAAAGTATAAAATGGGTTTTATCTTATTATATTTTTCTTTGTGTCTCCTAATACCAGTTGTAAAACTACTCTTACGTTCATGTTATTTTTTTTGGTCTTTTTGAAGTATCCTTCTTCATATTTATCGAAGACAAAACGCTTATAAAACTGCTTAAAATGCAGGATTTCTATATTTACATCTTTTGTATAAACGCTATAGCTTCCACATGGCTTGAGTGGTCGGTATGGATAAATTTTGAAACTTTTTAAAATCCTCGTATGTGGGAATATATCCATAACGAATAAGTTAAGCTATTCATTATAAGTCTAAACTTTCCTTGTTTAACAAATTTGGAACTTAATCTAAGTATATTATGAAGAATAAGGTCATATAATTCAAATCTATTTAGAAATAATTCCATATCGGACATATTTTTAAATTAGCGTTTTAACATTCCCATTATCATCTTACTTTACTAGCAAAACTTCAATTTCCTGTTTTCTTGTCGAACACACAACAATTTTAATATTTATTTAGACCAACCTAATGATAGCATACATCAAGATGTGAGTTCTAAAACTAATTGCATGGTAAAAAATGCAAAAAATATATCCTAGGAGGTGTAAGTTAAAGTTCAATATTAACTAAATTACATCATCCTTTAAGTGACTTTAAATATTCTTTTTGTTTCGGTGTAATGCGCTTACTTTCACGTGCTTTCTGTATTGCCTTATTATGAGTCCATGTGTCTAGGCGCTGATCTTCAATGTGTTTTATGGTTGCATCCCACTCTTTTGCCAAAGCCGTTGCAAAGAACCATGCAATCATCATCTTAACGTAATACTCATCGTTATTAACAGAAAGAGGTATCTCCAAATACTCAGGTTTAAAGTCATCATCAAGAAAGTGAGACATTAACATCTCAAGACCAAAACGGCAAGTATATTCTTCTTCCGATTTGGACCATTCTTTAATTTTTTCCAAAAGTGCTTTTTTATTTTTTTTGAAAATCTTTGGAGACATAATGTCACAAACAGCCCAATTATCTACATAAGGCAGAAATTCATCGACTGCCTCAATACAGGCATCATAGTCTTTCATTTCAGAAATCAGGAGTCCGTGCAGCATATTTTCATCATAATATCTATGGGGTAAATCTCTTAGAAATTTTGATGTTTCCGGATCTCCTATAATTCTTTTAGCAAGCTTTCTAGCCTCTGGAACTCTAACCCCTATAAATAGATCTCTCGGAATATTTGGTGTCAATTTCGCTTGAAAATCAGCGTATGAAATATCCTGCAATGCCAATAATTCTTCTTTGATGTTCACTTCTTTCACTCTCCCTATAATTCTAATTTGTCGCTCTACATTTATTGTCTAATATAGAATTTGAAAATATCAATAACCTTTACTCACATGGTTCCTTTACATCTATCTTTTTTAAACAATAATTATTACTTTTCACTAGATCACCATCCTTTCTTTAATGATTGTTTCTTCTTCTCTCTTTTACTCCATTCACCTTCTTTAGAATTAATCAACAGAATAGTTGATAAAATTATTATGGATACTAAACTAATAATACAAATACTCTTACTCCAATTAACTGCACTATCATAACTTCGATAATTTATTAGTCCAAGACTTGCGGTAATAGGATACATATTTGCCAAAGTCATACTACCTACTGCAAACATTCCTCCATAACCATATACGAAAGATAGAATAGCTCCTATCATATAACCATTAGACAATCTACTGGTTAAAATAATAACTGGCAATACTGCTATATATAAAAATAGGCAATTTAATGTAATCTGTATTAATGCTTGTCCTACTAGTTGCATAGAAAAGCCTGGAAATTTAACTAAAATTTCTGCAATTACTGTAAACAATGTACAAACAATACCTAAAAAAATAGCAATTAAGCCACAAACTAATAGTTTCCCAAATAACAATTTTCGATAAGAAATGGGAACTACTTTTATATTTTTTAATGTATCGTCTTTTTGCTCTCTTGCTATAATATATCCTGCAATTAACGTAATACACATAGGGAAAATAGTGGACATATTATTCTTGATTACCTGTTCAATTAAATAAGTAAAGTCCCATGTAGATCCATCATTTGCCATTGATGTGAACAATGTCAATACAACCGAAAGAAGCATTAGTATAATTCCTGCCCATATAATATTGTATCTTTTTAGTTTTATTAATTCAGCTTTTAGAATACGACGCATCTCTATTCCCCCCTCTTCTTATATAAATAATCTATAAGTATAAATGATAGTATTGCTGTAATACTTAAAATCAAAACTACTTGAGATGTTGAAGGGATTAAGCCTGTCAATTCTTCCAAGTTCATTTTGATTCCATGTGCTGCCATATCTCCCGCACCCCAGAATGTAGTTAAAGGAGTAGGAAGAGTCCACAAAATCATCTTTGGTAAAGTATCATATAAAGCTGTAGCACTCATATTTAGTACACTGTAAAAAATACAAATCAAAACAGAAAATATATAACTTTTACTGAAAAAAACTACTAGTACAATAAGGGGTAATGTTCCAGCTGTAATAAAAATTCCTGTTTCAAGTGCTAACAACAATTTATATCCAATACCATATATTTCTGTAGTAAAGCTTCCACATATAAATGTTGCAAATGTAGATGCGACACAAAAAATTGCTCCAAAAATAAATAATACAATAATCTTAGCAAGTATCATTTGTGTACTTGTTACGGGAATTGTCCTTAAATTTTTAAATGTATCATTATCTCTTTCCATAAAAAATAAAATAGCAGCTATCACACCTATAATACAAGGTAACAAAAATTGTACTCCATATCCTAAAACCATATTAAATAGTCCATCAAAAGCATCTTTTTTATCAGCATATTGTTCTAGCATATTGGGCGTAGTCATTAAATAAGTTAAAGGAACTGGAAATAAAAAAGCTGATATAACCACAAATAAAATGAACTTTTTCCTTTTTAATTTCCAAAACTCACACTTAATCAAATCAAGCAATTCCTTCACCACCTGTCACACGCTTGAAGTAGTCTTCAAGGTTTTCTTCATATGTGTGTGCTTCCGATACTTCAATATCATTTTTCACAAATGAAGTTATTATCTTTTCAATAGGTAATTCAAGATTATATAATTTTAATTTATTATTATTTTCAACATCAAACTCTGTTTCTCCAAATGTTTGCTCTAAAATTCTTGCTGCTTGTGGTGCATTAGAAACAATGAAACGTGTATGCTTATTACTCTTTTTTTCTAAATCTTCAAGACTAGATTCTTCTAATAATATGCCTTTGTCGATAATTCCTACATCATCTGCCAAAAGCTGTATTTCAGATAATATATGACTTGATATTAATATTGTTTTTCCTCTTTTTTTACAAAGATCTAAAATAAATGAGCGTATTTCTGCAATACCAATTGGATCTAATCCATTAATGGGCTCATCAAGTATTAGGATTTCTGGATCATGCATAATTGCAAGAGCAATTGCAAGCCTTTGTTTCATTCCCAATGAATACTCGGAAAATAGTTTTTTGTCATTATATGGTAGCCCTACTAAATCCAACGAATTCTTAATAGCATTGCGATTTGGCACGCCTCTTAGTGTCTCAAAAATACGCAAATTTTCCGTAGCAGTTAAATTAGGATAAAACCCTGGTGATTCAATTAAACTTCCTATTCGTGGAAGAGTCTTTTTTTCATTTCCTTTAAGTGGTTTTCCAAAAACATAAACATTTCCACTAGACGGTTCAGTTAAAGATAAAAGCATCTTCATTGTTGTAGTTTTACCTGCACCATTCCTCCCTAAAAGTCCATATATTCTTCCTTTTTTGACATGGATGTTTAGATTATCAACACTCTTTTGTTCCCCATAAATTTTTGTCAGATTTTTAGTTTCTATAATGTAATCACTCACTAGATTTACCTCCTTTTATTTATAATTACATTATAAATCATCATCCTTGCATTAACCTGACACTAACCTTGCATTAACCTTGCAATAAAAAAGTCCTTGTAAAAACAAGAACTAAAATTTTATTTATATCTATTCGGTGTCGTATTAAATTGAATTATGAAATTTGTAAATTCTCCTTCTTTACTTTCTACCGTTATTTCTCCTTGCATAACTTCAACCATTTGCTTTACAATAGCAAGTCCAAGTCCACTTCCTTTTCTACTTCTTCCTGCATCGCATTTATAGAGACGGTCAAAAATATATGGTAAATTAGTATCAGAAATACCTATTCCATTATCTTTTATAGAAATAAATACTCTTCTATTATTGTTAGAAATACTAATGTATAGCTTAGAAGCTTTACTGTGACTTATTGCATTTTGTAGTAGATTATTTATTATCCTCTCATACTTATCTCTATCAACTTTTATAAAAATTGGTCTTTCAGGCATATCT
>NZ_JBKWZF010000069.1:5118-6745 GCF_046991905.1 Finegoldia sp.
TGTATAGCTTAGAAGCTTTACTGTGACTTATTGCATTTTGTAGTACTCTCATACTTATCTCTATCAACTTTTATAAAAATTGGTCTTTCAGGCATATCTATTTCAAAATTAATATTATTTTCTTCTAGTATAGGAATCCAATCTCTTAAAATACGCCTAGTTAATTCATTTATTTCTACGTTTTCTATTAATAACTCAATTTCACTTGATTGTAATTTAAACCATTCAAAAAGTATATCTATATATTCTTTCAAATCATAAGCTTTAGACCTAGCAATTTGAAAATACTCTTCTCCTTCTTTTCCATTTACAACTCCTTTATCAATAGCATCTAAGTAACCTATCAAAGTAGTAAGTGGTGTTCTTAAATCATGTGAGAGACTAGTCATTAATTCTTTATTTGTCTCACTATCTATCTTTAAATCTGATATTTCTTTTTCTAACTTGTACACTATAGCATTAATTTTATAAACAATATCAGACGTTATTTCATCACTAGAGGCAAGTATATTATGACCTACTTCACCTGAAAGCATATCTGTTAAAATGAAATCCATATTTTTTATTTGTATTTTTACTTTTTTATTTTTATTGTACTGAATTATATTAAAAACTATGGAGATAAAAAATAAAACTATTAATAGTTTATTAATCACACTTTAAACCTCCCCATTGAAACGATATCCTACACCTTTAACTGTTTGAATATAAACCGGTAAACTTGTATCTTTTTCTATCTTTTTTCTTATTCGGCTTATTATTGCCATAATGTTGCTATCATCATAGATATAATCCTCGTCCCATACTTCTTCATAAATCATTTGCTTAGTAAGTATTTTTCCTTGATTTCTTATTAGATAAATTAG
Organism: Finegoldia sp.; assembly: GCF_046991905.1. Classification (NCBI taxonomy): domain Bacteria; kingdom Bacillati; phylum Bacillota; class Tissierellia; order Tissierellales; family Peptoniphilaceae; genus Finegoldia; species Finegoldia sp. The sequence goes on from NZ_JBKWZF010000069.1 coordinate 5,985, forward strand.
AACATCATATTCCTTAGGCGGCAATTCAAAGGTACCTAATTCTGTTTTTACTGTTCGATTATTTGTATCTATTTCTAAACCTTTAAAAGACAATACTGACTTACCTTTTGTTCCATCGTAGAAATGTACATATCTTCTTAGCAAAGAACCAACTCGAGCAATCAACTCATCCATTTCAAAAGGCTTAGTAAGGTAATCATCTGCTCCTGATTTTAGTCCAATAACTTTTGATTTAGTATTATTTTTTGCTGTTAACATTAGTATTGGAACATCACTTGTTTCCCTGATTTTTTCTAATGTTTCAAAACCATCTATCCCAGGCATCATTATATCTAATATTATAGTTTGATAATCAAATTTCTTTAATTTATTTAAGGCAGAAGTTCCTGAGTGGCAATAGTCTGCATCTATCCCCTCATGAATCAAACTTTGTTTTATAAGATTACATAACTCTTTATCATCGTCTACAATCAAAGTTTTAAACATTTTACAGCACCTTTCGTTTTTTATAGTCTATTCATAGATTATTATATCATTTCTTCTTCAAACTTTTAAAATAATCATAATAAATTTCATTTACACATTGATATCAATTTCAATCCCAGACTTGAATATTACCTTTAATTTCTACTCGTAAACAACTATCTTCTCTATAAGTTTTCTTAATAAATCTTCATCGTATCTTTCTATTTTTAATTCTTGATTCTCTAAAAACTCTTCTAATTCTATTAGTCTACTTTGTACATTTTTCTCTTCTGCAA
>NZ_JBKWZF010000070.1:0-6735 GCF_046991905.1 Finegoldia sp.
GTTTCTTATATCCTAACGGAGCATAAGCCCCATAATACGCACCCTCTGCAAATTTTGTCTTAAAAGCTGATTTCACTTTACGGCTCGTATCTCTTGCAACCCATTCATTGATGATATTTTTAAATGGTGCAATCTCACTTTCGCCTTTTTCGCTGTCTACACCGTCATCAATCGCTATGTAACGGACATTATGACTTGGGAAATACAATTCTGTATATTGCCCAGTCATAATATAGTTTCTGCCAAGACGGGAAAGGTCTTTCGTAACAACACAGTTGATTTTTCCTGCTTCTATATCTTCAATCATTCTTTGGAAACTCGGTCTTTCAAAATTTGTTCCCGACCAGCCATCGTCAATATATTCATCAACGACATTCAAATGATGTTCTTTCGCATAAAGACGCAACATACTCCTCTGTGTGGTAATGCTGGAACTTTCACCCTGTAATTCATCATCTCGGCTCAACCTAAGATAAAGTGCGGTATTGTAAATCTGTTGTTTCATCTGTCAGTTATCCTCCTTTATAACCAACCCATGCTTACAATACCTGCTTGCAGATAAAGTATAACATGGGTTGTTTTTCTCATTCAATCTATTTTTACAACAGCACTCTTTTTATGCGATTGTCTGCTTCGCTTTTTCTAACATGACATCAGTTAAAAGTTCTTCCATTGTTTTACCCTGTTTTGAAAAATGCTCTTTTACAACGATTTTTGTTGTTCGTCTGCTGGCAATTTTCATTGTCTGTTGATTCGTCTTTTTTTGATTTTTTACAGCATTATCAATAATACATTCCTCCTTTCTTTCGATATTTTCTAAGCAGTCAAACGGTATTTGTCATTACCCACAGGAATTTCACCTCTGCATGGTTCTCATGCAACCGTACCCATTGCGTGCGACGCTTTGAACGCTCAAACTATGGCTGTACGGGAGTATCATTATCAGACAGAACAGGTCATGGCGAAGAAAGAGGACAAATTTTTCTCATGGACGCTGACAGTGGTTCGCTCGCTTAGCTTAGATAAGGTCATGGCGTATCGGCTCCAAAGGCTCGCTGATTGTCTAACGTATCTGACTGCTTTATTCAGTTGTCAAAGAACACTGGAAAGAAGAAAATCACCTATTCCGTCATTAGTACGTATGGAACGGATAAAATGGCAATCATCAATCATTTTTTCTTTCCGACCAACACTCGACACAAAAGCGTGATTTGTTGCCATTTTCAGAAAAATATAGAGATTTCCTTTCACCCACTAGCTACCCACGCAAAGCGAAATTGTTGCAGAAAATGAATATTTTCCTGTTTTTTCTTCCGCTTCATATAGGGAATGAAACGTATCATTTGTTAAGTCGGACAGATAAAAGAATGATTTTCTTCTGTATAACACTCAACACGAAACCTTGATTTGCAACTCATTTTAAAAATTTTTTCTCCATGCACTAAAAAATACCGTCATTCTCTTGTGGAACAGCGGTATCAATCCTGTCTCTTATATCTGATTTTTCTAATTGCAACAGGTGTTTATGCTTTTCTTTTAACTCTGTATGTTCAATCATATCTTGCAGTATCGTTGTATGGTTCTGCTTATCTAGTTCCGCCACCATCTTTAGCGTAGGAGCAACCTGTCTGTGTAGCCACTGCAACGCTCGTTCCAGCGTGTATGGTTCAGGCTGTGTCGTCAGTTTCAGCTTTTCCCGATTTTCCCCGATAAACCATGCCCAGTCGGCATTGAGTTTCCATTTATTCTTTGGTTTCCCGTCCTCTCTGTCCACAAAACGCAGATAGTGGTTGATGATAGAAAAAGCGGTATGCTCCACGTCACGATAAGTCAGTAAATCCATGACCGCATGAATGGCTCAGTCATCTTTCAATCGTATCTCAAAACGGTTTTTAATCTCCGTATCTTCAATATTTGCACCGTTCTTTACATACTGCTCATAATTCTTTTGATAAATGCAGGAATGGAGCTGACTGTTGGTTGAACCGAGATACAGCGTTTCCCCCGTATTCTTTGGAACATCATCACCGCATTTTTGTGAACCGCCATAGTCTTTTTGACTACGAAAGTAGGAGATACATTCGCCAGCCTTGTATTTTGCCTTTAGCGTGGGAATATCCAATATTCCTGCTTTGTCATTGATAGCGAGGTCAATCCGCTTCATTACCCCGTCAGCAGTCAGACAGTTCAGCATGAAATCATACCAGCTTTTTTCCTGTGCCAGCAGATAGCTTTCCATCTGCCGACAGCCTTTGCCCCTTAATTCAATCAGAACTCCTAACTGTATGTTTTGTGAACACAGTACCGCAATATCGCCGATAACATACTGACACTCATATCCGTATTTCCCGTAATCCTCATAGAGCATATATTTTGGATTGATATGTAAAATATTTCTTATAATCCTTAGTGCGTCTGTCGTAGGGAAACGGACACGAAAGTAATCAATCAGCAGGAACAATGGCTCTTGCGGATTGAAACGCTCGATTTCCTTTGTTAAGGTTTCCTTGAGTTTTTCTGTCAATGGAAGTTTCCCTTTTTCAATGCGGTTGTAATGCTCACGAGTGATACCGCAGGCAACCGCCAGCTTATTTTGTGATACTCCGTATTCTTCACGTTTCAGTTTTAATTCTCTGATAAAATCATCATTGTTCAATATTCATTCCTCCAATCAAAAAGGCAACTACCGCTTATGGATAATTGCCTGTGTCATAATCAATAAAAAAAGACAGCCAACTTATTAAAAATCAACTGTCTTTCATGCTACAATATTCAGTTTTCATAGTAATATCGGCAACTTTTTTATCACATCTGTTAAAATGCCGATTTACCTTGTAAATACAGCGTTTTCTGTCTGTTGTGATATACAGTTTCCAGTTTTTTGTGCCCCCCTTGTTAGATAACGGGGGCTATACAATCGCTCGCCACAGGCTCTCTCACAGATGAAGTGAACCAGCCACTTGCAAGCATGGCAGAAAAATCTTGGGATTTCCCCGCCACCGTGTCTGGTTCACTCCGTCAATGTGAGTTATGTAGCCGTTACAATCTTATTTAAAGATCTTTATCGGTTTTTCAATATTTTCTTTTTCTTCAATACAGCTAAAATGGCAATTAACAGTCCGCTCATTGCAAACAATGATAGATATAACTCTATATTTGTTTTGTCATCCGTTTTTGGAGTTTTTGGAGTTTTTGGAGTGTCTGACGCGTCAGGTTTATCAGGTGTGGACGGCTTCTCTGATGTTACTTCCTTGTAGTTGATAAACTTGATATCCACATCACCATTCGCCGGAACAGTTCCCTTATCTCCTTTAGATGTCGTTACATAGCCGTCTTGGTTGGCTTCTGTTTCTTCCACGGTATATCCGATACCTGCAGGAAGTCCCGTTGCCGTTGATCTCTGTCCGTGTTTTAATGTGATTGCCGCCACGCCGTCCGTGAAGTCCATATCACCAAATTTTCCGCTGATCGTCTTATCATCGAGCGTTATTGTGAAATGGAACTCCCTGTCTTTATCGCCGTGCGTTCCTCCAACTTCTTTTGTTACTGTCAAGCCACTTGTTTCTGTTTTTGCATTGACATATTTAATGGTATTAGATGGCGTTTTTTGATCTATCACGCTCACATTCTCATCCACTACAATAGTTCCAGTAACCTTTCCAGAAGCTTCGTCTTTATTTATCGTCCCACTTCCTGTAATAACAATCTCTTCGACCCCATAATATGTGTTTTTGGCTTCTGTAATAGTATAGGTTGCCCCTTCTGGTAAATTATAAATCAGAACCTTTTCACCAGCTTTAATTGATAACACGCCTTTACCATCTTGCAATTCAATATCTGATTGTTCAACCCAGTTTGGACTTTCAATATCAGTCAAGCTTTTAAACCATGATAAAGAATTCAAAGGCGTCCCATCTGCTTTTGTGAAATAGACGTTGAAATTGAAATCCTCATCTGTTGATTCCGTACCAACAGATAATTGCTTTTCTAATTCTAACATTCCAGGTTCTCTGGCATTAATAAAACGAACATAATTGTTTTTATCAAATTCATCCTCATAACTAACACCTAATATTAAATTTTGACCTAATCCCTCTTTAATTGTTCCTGTCATAAAGGTTGTTGAATCTTTTGGAGTCAATGGAATAACTGTAACATCACCTGGGTTCAAGTCATCAGGGTATCCCTTACTAGATGAATCTATTCTTCCTAATTCTCTTACAGTATATCCATAGCCTTTCTCCAAATCCTTCTCAGTATCTTTTGGCAAATGAGAAATCAGCACTTTCTCTCCATCCTTTAAAAAGAATTTTGTTCCACTGACAATTGAAGCATTAGAAGTACTAATTTCTTTTCCATTTGCATCATATCTCTTATATGGATATTTATTAACCATAGAAATTCCATTAGGTGTCGTTAAATCCAACTGAAATGCATATACACCCTTATCTTCTGCTGAATTGCTCTTAACAATTTTCTCGATTTTAAGTTCTTGATCAAAAGTGACTGGATTTGTTGCCAGTTCTTCAAATGGAACTGTAAATCTCATATAGCATGAAGAGCCAGATGCTCCTCTTTCTGTGTAATATACAGATAAACGATATGTTTTCTTCTCACCTTCATATGGAATACCTTTGGCAATTGCATCTCCATCTTTATTTTTTATATCTTCTGCTCCATTGATAAATTCCCACAAATCTACGTACATACCTAATGACGAGTGAACTCCACCCATGTCTGCCACTTGTACACTTTTCGTATGATCAACTGTAACTGTACCATCCTCAGAAACAGTTGTTTCTGATAAGAACACTAATAAATCATCATCTCCATAAAAGAAGTAATTCAATGGTCCACAATATCCGGGTTGTAACACAAAGTCAAAATATGTTGTCATCCCAAAGTAAGAATTATGATCATTACCTTGATCATCACTTGTTGGAAGGGATCCAGATGCATCAATTCCAACAAATTTTCTAAAATCTTTGGAATTTGGATTTCCAAATTTAAGATCGTGTCCATCTGTTCCATATGAAGAAGCATAATCCATCGGCCAAAATTCATTAGAATAAATAGATGAAGCGTTTTTTGAAAATTTATCTAAATTCCTACTAACTTGGTACCCATCATTTTTCTTAACTCCAGATAAAGTATATGTACCTCCCAAACGTGAAAACTGCAAGCTATAATTTTCTTCAGAATTTTCTGTCCCATATGCACTATATTTTAAATATGCCGTTTTTCCTTGTATTCCTTTTGGATTATCTATACCATCTAAATTCAAAGTATCTGTAGCTGTTGAAAAGATTGGAGGTGCATTTACCCCCTCACTCCACCTAATGCTTCCATTTTCATTGACACCTTGAGCCAAATTAAATGTTGCCCCTCGAAGACTTGGGCCAAAGAATTTACCACCCCATCTACTGGTTCCAGCGCGATTTCCTACATTAGTCATATTTAATGATGTCTCTACACCTTCAGGATCCGTCCAAGTATTCTTTCCTAATCCAGTCCCAGCATTATCGTTGCCAAAAGCAAATTTTTGTTCTACTCCAGTAGGAAGATTATTGGGGTTATTTATACCTTGCTTTGCTGTGTTTGCATAAAATGTTACATTTTTCAATTCATCCTTGCTTTGATAAGAAGTTGGAAGTTTACCATCTACATTCCATGTACTGCCTGAAACTAATCCTTCTAAATTTTGGTTTTCTATTGCCTCATCAACCTCTTTGCTTATATTAGGTACCGCTTCACCATTTCTTGCTGAATTAACTGCACCTTCTGTAGTATAAATCCATCCATCCGTTATATCATAATCGAAAAAATTCACTGCATCATAATTATAATTTTCTTCTGTAGTTGGTTCAAAAACCAGGCGGATGACCGTATCTTCAGTAATTAAAATCGTATAACCATCGTCTTCATTTCCAACAAATTTCACACCACTATTATTTATAGTACCTTTAGACTTAAATGCCTGATTGTCTTCATAATTAGTGAAAATAAACTTAGAGGGATCATGGTGGATTCCATCATCCATAACAGGCACATTTAAAATATAAAAATCATCTTCTTCAGTACTATCTTTATCACAATCTTTTTTCAAAAGCCAAACCTGTTTTAATGTGTAATTTTTATTATAATGATTTTCACTTGCATTATTATAAAGTTTATTCATGAATCGCATTTGTGATTTTTCAAAGAAATATGTTTTCTCATCAGCGAACAATTTTCGTAATTCATTTTTTGTTTTTACTGTTCCATCATTATTTAAGTTTATTTGAGAATGTGGACTTTGTTCATATAATTCATCCACATTATGTTCTTCTCCATAACTATTTTGTTTCTTAAAATTACGTGGTAAATTGTTTTCTCGTGAAGCGTCTGTTCGCCATACAATCATCGTATCTGTCTTAGATGCTTGCTCATTTACTAAATCCATGCCTGTCTTATTATCATTATTTGGAATATCTAAAACCATTGCTGGGTAATTTAAGTAATGTTGAATGGTATATTTTGGATTATATTCACTATCTGTTATATTCCCATTCGTATTCTCTTCTGCTTTGATTTGCAAAGGCATATAATTTAATATTAAAATTACTGCAAAAACCACACGCACACATTTTGACATTATGTAACGAAAATTCTTCTTGACACTTTCTTTATACATTTTTGTACACCCCCTATTCATTAGAACAAAAAAACCACTATACCTAAAAATAGATATAATGG
>NZ_JBKWZF010000071.1:0-6608 GCF_046991905.1 Finegoldia sp.
ATGTATGGATTGGAAGCAATGTTGTTATCTGAGCCGGTGTGACTGTCGGTAAAGGCTCAGTAATTGGCGCCGGAAGTGTTGTAACAAGAGACATTCCCTCAATGTGCTTTGCCGCAGGCAGCCCCTGCAAAGTAATTCGGGAAATTACCGATGATGATTTGAAAGAATTTGAGCCGATTCCTGAATAAATAAAAAGGGATGATTTTGAAAAATGAATGAATCCCTGTTTGACGGCAGATAAAAAGGAACACTAGGAGGCTGTAATGAAAAACATATTGGTGGTACAAGGCGGCGGCCGCAATAACGGCAATACCATCCAGTTATCGCATTCGTTTATTCAGGGCGCTAAGGAGGCCGGCCATACAGTTGAAAAGATATCTTTAAATAAAAATGAGGTGAAAGGCTGCATTGGGTGCAACGCTTGCCGTTATGGGAAACCCTGTGTGCAAAAGGATAATTTCAATGAGCTGGTTCCTAAGATTAAGGCAGCAGATTTGATTGTTTTTGCATCGCCGTTATTATTTTGGACGTTATCCTCCAAAATCAAGGCATTCATCGAGAGATTTTATTGTATTGCTGAGGAAGATCCGAATCCGCCGTTTGGGCGATATGAAAGGTATCCGGTAAAAGATGCGGCTTTGCTTATGACATCAGCAGATGATTTTTTCTGGACATATGAACAGGCAGTATCATATTACAAATTTACAATAATCAATTATATTGGTTTCCGTGATAAAGGGATGTTGCTTGCCGGAGGATGCGGAGATACGAATGGGAAACCGCAGATCGCCAAAACAGACCACCTTAGAGAAGCCTATGATTTCGGGAAAAATATTTACAGATAATGTAAATAAGGGTGTTCCCTGTATTTGGCGGCGATATTTTAAAAATAGAGACGCAGAGCATTTGTAAGGAGATAAGCAAAATGTATAAAGGTATTGACAGCTGTAATCGGTTTTTTATGAGAGTAACACTCTGTTTTATCTTAATAGGTATTTGCGGAACTCACTTGTGTATCCATATGCTCGGGGAGTATCGGACGATAGGGAATCTTAAGTATACGGGAAAAAGAATTTATTAATTTGTATCGGGCACTTTGCATTAATGTGTCCAAATTGTCTTGGAGCGACCGGAGCTTTTAAGGGAGCATTTTTCTTTTTGCATGTCATTAATCCCATTGCTTTCGTTGGGTGCTATCTGCTGTTTTGCAATGATGCTGAGAGGCGTATCGTATCAGCGGCTAATTTTATAACGCCGGTACTTATGCTTGTTTATCTACTGTTTGATTATATTCGCTGCCAGTTTACGGGTAAATTTGTGTATGGATTTGCAGAGCCTGATGTATTGACATTTCCTTATGCAGTTCTTATAGGGATTGCAGTATATATTATAATGATGCTGTTTTCTTTTTGTCTTTTAAAAGTTAATAAAGTAATACATAGATGATGGAAATTGGTGTTTGATAACTTTAATATCCGGTGATGTTTAAGCAATAAAGGCGGGATGTTTCGACCTGTCAGAGCGGTGGAGTTTTGCCGGGAATTCAGCTGGAAATATGAATAATGTGAGGAAAGAAAACACAATGACAGTGAAATTTTCAGAAAACAAGAATAAGCTGATAGAAACGGAACGCCTTATCATTAGAGAAATGGTGCAGTCCGATTTTGATGCTTTGTGTAAAATATTATGTGATGAGGAAGTCATGCGCACCGCTTATGGAAGTGCATTCAGCCCGGAAGAAGCACAGAATTGGCTTAACAGACAACTTAAAAGATATGCAGAGTATGGTTTTGGACTTTGGGCTGTTGTCTTAAAAGAAACAAATGAAATGATTGGTCAGTGTGGGCTGACATTACAAGGCTGGAGAGATAAAGAAATGTTGGAAATAGGATATTTGTTTCAAAAAGCGTATTGGCACAAAGGCTATGCAGCAGAAGCGGCAATTGCCTGTAAAGAATACGCTTTCAAAGTTCTTAATGCTAATACCGTTTATTCTATTGTCAGGGATACAAATACAGCTTCTCAAAAGGTTGCTGTTCGAAACGGTATGAAGATTATTGATAAGGATACTAAGAATTTCAGGTATATAGATATGGATTTTTTCCTGTATTCTGCAGAGCGGACAAATGAGGCTCAGATATAGTGAAAGACAATGACAACACTTAATTGGATGGGGGAGAGGATGATAACAGGATTTTATTGTACAAATGTTTTTTCGGAACACGCGAAAGAGCTTATAGATTTTTATAGAGAGGTATTAGAAATACCCGTTATTAGGACAGATGCAGACGATTCAAACGGGGTTTATTTTGGCTTTATAGAAAATGCCCCCACTCTTTGTATATGGGATTGTAAAGTATTTGATGCGCAGCCGACGGGATATCAATCCTTTGTTTTTCAAACAGATAATCTTGAATTAACGATGGAATCTCTGAAGAAAAAAGGGGTGGCTCTGTCTGAAGCCGTTAGATATGATTGGGGAACTTATGAAGTTCGATTAAACGATATGGATGGAAACGAGATAGTAATAATGGAAATTGTACAAGATTTCAATGGTATTAAGAATTGAAAAGCAGTCATTCGGAAAGGTGATAATTTGAAAAAAATAGTAGTTATCCTTTTGTCAGCTCTGGCCTGCTGCACTATGTTTATAGGCTGCAGTAACTCATCAGCTAATCAGGAGCAGCACTTATCTGTCTACTCTTTCAGCGGAGAAGATGAACAGTTCGCAATCTCGAATGGAGTCATTGTTTTGAACTCCACGGAGGAAACATTTTATGGCGGCGATTTGAAAGAAAAGCAGGATAAATTATCAGATATTGCTGCGTATACCAAAACCTTCTATGTCATGTCCGGCAATGAAAAAAAGGTTTTGATGTCTTTTGTTGTAGAGGATATGACAGGTGGAACTGTAAATATTTCGGGTGATACAGGAAAGATATCCGGGGATATTATGACAAAAATAGGAACCGATGAATTGCAGAATAATCTTTTCTTTGAGTTAAAAACTACTGATTTGAATGGCGAGGAAAATGAGTATCAGCTGCAGTTAACCGTGACGGAAGTTACAGAAAAAGCAGATAACTAGCTTACAGTTTATCGGAAAGAAGAATTAGAAGCTGAAAGGGTATTGAGATGAAAAAGAAAACTATAATAATATGGATTATCATTATAGCAGCTGCAGTAATAGGTATTTACCTGCTAACCCGTCCAACTGTTTTAGGTAATATGAAGAACAGCTATACAGAACAAATTACTACAGCTTCTGATATTTCATTTTCAGGAGAAGCAGGAGAAAGAATAAAGTTTTTATTTAGATCCAATATTGTAAATGGAGAATTAAATATGGTCTTGTATGATTCGGCTGGAAATGCAGTATATACACTGGATGAGGCAAAGGCACTGGAAACTTTTTATACCCTGGATAGTTCGGGAACATACACTTTAGCGGCAGAGTGTAAGGATTTTATCGGAGAATACAAAATTAAGGTTTACAAGGCAGATTGAGTTGTCTTTGGGGATGAAAACTGCCGTCTGCTTTGTCACAAAAAATAGAATTTGGAAGGAGCTTCAGGCATGGAATATACTTTTTATGATGATCCTGATACAGCAGCGATTATCTGTTGTCACATAACGGAAAATAAAGCCCCCATTCTGTATGTATCACATGATGAAGATGATGGAATGTGGCAATTCCTATGCGGAAAAGAGCATGAAATAGATGAAGCAAGGTTAGTATCTTTAAAATGGGTTTTTGACTTGGATCAATCTGTCAGTACTTTAAAAGATATGCCTTGTGGCTGTTATGCAGAAAGAAAAACTCAAAATGACGATTGGGTTATTAGGAAACGGTAATTTAAACTTTGCTAAGAATGAGAATGAACGACATACTGGTGACTGCTGGTGCTTAAGAATTATGGAAATGGAGGAAATACATGGAGTGGAATCATATTCAAATTCCTAACGGTGATACCAACCTGTTTTGTAATTGCTATGTTACCGGAAAATCGGCGATGAATATTATTGTAACACATATCCTATCAAAGACATTGGATGTACAGTCCGCGTATGCTCCGTTGACGAAATATGGGGTCAATATATTCGCGTTTGACTTTTCAGGAACGGGAAAAAGCGGCGGAGACGAAAAAAAGTTTTCCGTTCATTCAATTGTGAATGATTTAGATAAGCTCGTTGATTATATAGAAGAACATTATTCTTCGAACATCCATTTATTTGGGGATACGGGTATCGGCGGTATGTTCGCACAATGTTACATCTGTTCCACTGACAGAATAAAAAGTTTCGCCCAATTTGCCTGCGTGGATTATAAAAATACTGCTGGTATGGGATATCCATATTTTGCTGTGAAAATGATGAGTTGGCTCTTTAGCCGACTGCCTAATTTTCATCTAACCATAAAGCCGCCCAAATATAATGGATATAACTGTGAGCAGGACAATGGATTTTATGAGATGCTGATAAAACGAAATCCATACATATTTAAGAGCAGTACGAAAGTAATGAATGCTGTATTTGAATGTCTTATTTCTCCTGACAGCCCTATTCAAAATAGCATCACTATTCCAACACTGGTATTTAAGACGCTGCATGATCGGTATTTTTCCAAAGAGTATTTTGACAGTTACTTTTCATCTTTAAACTGTAAAAAAAAGTTGATAGAAATAAACGATGTACACAATAGCTATTATTTACGCTGTGATGAATTTTGCGAAGCCGCATATAACTGGTTCTCTGAAAACCAAGAAATTACGGTTTCAAAGCACAGTCTGTCGGACTGAAAATAGGAATTTCTAGAGGAAAATAAAGTGAGTAATATGGTTTATTTTAGGAAATTCACCGAATTTCCAAGAGGAACTATGTATGATATTTTAAACGATGCGTATTCTTATGATCCGAGAAATAAGATAATATGGGATGAGAACTGGCAGGAATCAGATAATTTTTTCTATGACAATCCAGATATAGCAGATAAATACGGATTAGTAACTTGTATAGAAGATTTTCCCATTGGTTTTGTTACATGGGATCCTCGACACAGGCCAGAATATGTTGAGATAGGCCATAATGGGATTAGAGAAAAGTTTAAAGGAAAAGGCTATGGACACATGCAGTTAGCAGAGGCTGTTCGGAGAATTAAAGAATATGATGGTCTTCAAAGAATAATAGTGTGTACGAATAGCAATTTAGTTGCTCCTAAGAACTATGAAAGCGTTGGATTTAAATTATATAACAGAAAAGAGAATAATACAGAAAGTGCATATACAGGAGCTTATTTGTATTATAGTATGAATCTTTAGTTTGTTGTAAGAAATAATTTCAATTTGTTGAGCCGTTACTGTTTTCGGGGTAATATGGCTCCAAATGCTGTGGGAAATGCGTGAATTGCTTGGGCTGGTTTGAAAAAGTGGATGTGACGGAGATAGGCGGGGGAGACATGAAATTCATTCCAATTACACCATTTTATGCGGGATGTGGGGGAATTTCATTCATAAGTAAGACAATGATTTGAAGAAAGAATATTGCGAAAGATTTGAATCAATATGAAATTTTTCTTAGATATAGATACTGCAGGGGATATTATAAAAGTCTTAGTTGAAGTATAGGAAACTATGTACAATTTACGAATTAATGAAGAAAGTTGCTTATCACTTTGAATTTTTTATGCTATACTTTAATTTATAGAAAAGATTGTTATTGTATAAGTATAACAAAATTCAAAGTAATATGTTAATTTGATGTTGGTATGAATAGAGTTTTCAAGGGTTAAGAGCACTGATTTAATTGGGAAAAAGGGAGCGATTTATGTTGGTGCGAATAGGAAGCGCACATGAAAGTCCCGGGAGATTCGCACCAGAAAAAGAGTTGTTATATTGGTGAAGAGATTGAAAATGATTTAAATAAAGATTATATGAGATAGAAAATAAAATAATTATATAAATTAAGTTTGTGTAATGAGATTATTTTTAGTTATATTTGCTGTCGAAGCCCTTGCGGCTTCGTGGATTGAAATTCACAGTCAGACAACTCGTAGTTGTATCTGTATTGTCGAAGCCCTTGCGGCTTCGTGGATTGAAATTCCTTGCGGAATTGTAAAGCCCTTGTGAGTAACCGTGTCGAAGCCCTTGCGGCTTCGTGGATTGAAATATATATTTTGGATTGCAAAAACACCAACCGCCACGGTCGAAGCCCTTGCGGCTTCGTGGATTGAAATCTAAAACTCCGTCGTTTATAGTTATCGTGCAGTGTCGAAGCCCTTGCGGCTTCGTGGATTGAAATTTATGGTATCTAAATGCTCATTTGGTATATTACCGTCGAAGCCCTTGCGGCTTCGTGGATTGAAATTGTTTATACCGCAACTGTTACCGGAACAAACAACGTCGAAGCCCTTGCGGCTTCGTGGATTGAAATAGAAATAATGCTTTGAGAAGCCGAGAAATTGGTGTCGAAGCCCTTGCGGCTTCGTGGATTGAAATATTATTTTTTGGTCATAACCTACACCGCACAATCGTCGAAGCCCTTGCGGCTTCGTGGATTGAAATGTTTGTTCGCAAATTGGAAACCAAAGATAAATATGTCGAAGCCCTTGC
>NZ_JBKWZF010000072.1:0-6511 GCF_046991905.1 Finegoldia sp.
ACGCGCTAGACTTAGGATCTAGTGTCTTTGACGTGGGGGTTCAAGTCCTCTTTCCTGCACCAGAAATGTACGGTTCAATTTTAATGATTAATCATTAAAGTTGAACCGTTTTTTTATATAATTTTATAAAATAATCTGATAAATTTAAAATTGATAGATAAGTTTCATAAAAACTGCATTTGATGTTAGTGAATTTAAGCTAGATTTTTTCAAAGTGTTTTACATCAAATACATGGATTGTAGATTTTTCAGCCTGAATTACATATGCTTGTCTTAATAATTATGTATTTGATATTGGATATGATAGATAGCGGAGTATTATATCAGCGCCGAAGAAGATGATTCACGGTATAATAAAGATACAATAGAAAAGACAGAACACACAGGGGAAAAGGAGATAATAAAGAAATGTGTCAGATAATGATGTATTAGATGAACTAAACGACCATTTATACGCGAGTTTTAGAAATTGATGAAAAGGGAAAATTGAGCCGAAAATACGTTGGTAAAAATGCTAAAGTTATTATTAATTTAGAGACAAAAAAATAACATCTTGGAGAAAAAGTTTCAGGTTAAGAAAATAATTTGAGTAAGGTGGGAAATAATGTTTACAGATGAAGAAATAAAATTTTTGAAAAAGTTCAAATTGAAAAAAACTTTTGATTTAAATGATGATGATATATTCGAAATGGAAGATGCCGTATCTAATTTTTTGCAAATTAATGGATTTGATAAAGATTATAAAATAACGAAAGATGGTTTGATAGCTGAAAATATTTTAGACAAAATATTTGAATACTAAAAAAACATACTAACTAATTACAATTGTAATGTGTTAGATGTGCTTATTTATTATCATAAATTAAGCATTATGTAGTAATGACCTGGAACCCAAATTCCGGAATATGATGTGTACCCATAAAACTCGACACAATATTTAATTAATTAGTTGTAGTGGTTTTTTAAATGTTGGATATGTTGCTAGTAGTATGAGAGATGAATTCGATTATGAGAGAAGTCAATTCTACAAAGCTACAGTAAAATGGGATCCGGTATTTGAGTCTGATGCATCTACTTTGAATTTGGTCGGTGACGGATTGATTAAATTAAACCAAGCTATTCCAGGATTTGCCGATAGTGAGACTGTTAGAAAACTTACTGGCTTAGAGGTAAAAGATAATCGATAAGGATATAGTCCCTGATTTGTTAGATTTGATTGAAAAATCATTTCAGAATAAATTTAAAAAAGATGAAAAGATAAAAAAACTTGAAACTCTTTTATTCGAAAAGAAAAGTAATCATATGAGCTCTAATGAATACGCTATGAGGTTAGGTGGTATTTTATCTGAGTGTTATTTATAAAATATATCAGAAGGAGTACTTCCTAATGAGACTATGTATTATAATATTGCTAAGCGAATTATAGAGCCTACATTGAGAAAAAACTATGAATTGGTACAACATATGCCTCAGACACTCAAACGAGTTTAAACAGACAAGCTGACTTAAATATTAAGGGTTTAAAACCGAAAATTAATCAAGACAGAATTGAAGGTATCATAAACAGAGTTAGCGAGGATAAATTCGACAAAACAAAATGGGTGTTAAAAGAACCTATAACAAATTTCACTCAAGCTGTTGTTGATGATACAGTTAAAACTAATGCAGAATTTCATAGTAATTTGGGTCTATCTCCAAAGATTGTAAGAAAAGAACACGGAAATTGCTGCGATTGGTGTAGAAAGTTAGTTGGATCACATGAATATTATGATGTTAGCAATTCTGGAACTGATGTGTTCAGACGTCATAGGCATTGTAGATGCACTGTGGAGTATGTCCCAGATAAAAATAGTAGACAAAACGTGCATACTAAAAGAAAGCGTAATTCTAATTTTAGTAATGATAGAATTAAAAAAGCACAAGAATTACAGGATATAAGAGCACTAAACAGACATGAGGATTCATTGCAGTATAAACAATATATTTCTGTGTTAGGAAAAGATAAAATGCCCAAATCTTTAAGTGCCTTTCAAAAACTGAAATATGAGAATATTGAAGAATATGAGAAATTAATGGATCACGTGTTTATTCAAAATAATTTCAATAAAGGGATATGGAAAGATAAGGTTAATTTTGATAAACAGAAAAGGCATATGCAATCAACTGCTGGGAAAAATAAAAGCTATTTTTATGATGACATAAATGTAGAAAAGTTGTATAATGATTACAAGATGACTGGGAAATTTAGAAGAAGAAATGGAGTTAATGAGCATAACTTCGAATTAATTGATTTGGATTCTATTAGAAGTTATGGGATAGATATTTACACGAATAAACCAATAAATGGATTTACTATAGACTATAGTAAGAGTGGAGCGCATTTAATTCCAACATACAATAAAATAAAGGAGTAGAATGTGAAATTATTAGAATACAATACGAAATATATTAGATTAACTGATATAAACGGAAATAGTTATGATGGATATGCACACTATTGTGCAAAAGATGACTATGAAGTCGAAGAAGATGGTATAGAGATGAGAGTTGATAGAGATATTTGGGTTTTTTATGAATCAGACATCAAATCGATAGAAATATTAGACTAATTAAGCACACTAACTAATTACATTTGTAATAGATTAGAGGTGCTTTTTTAGTGCAAAATTTTAAGGGGGTAATGACAAGACTTGGTAATCAAAACCCAACAACAGCTGTTTTATTGCCCTACGAAAAGACATACGGAGATTGTGCCATTGAATGGTACGAAAAATCTGGGAGAAAGGCTCAGCAATGGCAGAAAAACTTAATTAATCATATATTGGCTAATTATGATGATGGCTTATGGACTCATACAAAATTTGGTTTTTCTCTTCCACGTCGTAATGGTAAAAATGAGGTTGTTCTTATTCGTGAGTTATATGGTCTCTTAAAAGGTGAGGAAATGCTCCATACAGCACACAGAACTAATACATCACATACCGCTTGGGAGAGAATTATTAAAGTGCTGGAGCCTATGGGTTATGTCAACGACGAAAATTTTACAACTTTAAAAGCTAAAGGAAATGAAGAGATAAGATTTGTTGACGGTGGTGTTTTAAAGTTTAGAACAATAACATCGACAGGTGGTCTTGGTGAAGGATATGATTTACTTGTTATTGATGAGGCTCAAGAATACACCGATGACCAACAATCTGCTCTTAAATACGTGGTTACTTCTAGTAAAAATCCACAGACGGTATTCATAGGAACACCTCCAACGACAGTATCAGCCGGTACTGTTTTTTTAAAATATGAGAAACAATGCTATCGATGGTGGTAGTAAAAACACAGGCTGGGCCGAGTGGGGGATTGATGAAGAATCAGATGTTAATGACGTAGAGCTTTGGTATAAGACAAATCCATCTCTTGGCACGATATTTACTGGAAGAAGTATTGAGGATGATGCAAAAGATGAGATTGAAAATAAGAGAAAAGATGTTGAGGGTTTTGATGGTTTTATGAGGGTAGTAGATGAAGGATCTAAACCAGTATAATGAGTATTCAAGTAAAAGACAAAAAGAGTTGTGGGATAATTTAGAAAAAGATGAGGCTAAGTTAATCGAAAAGCTCACTCAATTTTACAAAGAAGAATCTCATAAACTTGGGAAAGAAATTGCCGAATATTTTGCCAGGTATGGTAAGGATAATGTTATTGAATACAGATCACTTTTAACTAGATTAAGCAGTGTTGACAGAAAATTATTATATGAAAGATTTGATGATTTTATTGAGAAATACCCACAATATAAGCACTTAACTGATGTCAGAAAGTCAATTTATAAGTTGACAAGGCTAGAAGGACTTAATGAGTCTATAAAGTTGCAACAATTAGAAATTGGCGCTAAAGAAGTTGATAGATTACATGATTATTTGGTAGATTTATACGGAGATACTTATTATGAGATGGCAGATAGTATGGGATTTGGAAGAACTATGCTTAGTTTTGATAAAGAGAGTGCTGAGCTATTAATTAATAAGAAATGGACTCAACAGAAAGATTACAGTGATAGAATCTGGGAAAATAAAAGTAAGCTTATTAGTTACTTAACTAATGATTTTAGGACGTCTATTATAAGAGGCGACAGTTTCAATAGAGTTGTAAAACAAATGTCTGAGAGGTTTGTTAATCGCTCAAGAGCGGATATTAAGAGAATCGTACGAACTGAAGGTACAAGAATCAATAATGAAGCTATGATGAAGACATTTGATGATTCTAAGCTATATGATGAGTATGAGTATGTAGCTGTTATAGATAGAAAAACAAGTGATGTGTGCAAGGATTTGGACGGGGAGATATTTAAACTCAAGGATCGTGAGGTCGGGATAAACTTTCCACCAATGCATGTGAATTGTCGTAGTAGTTTTAGCGTGGTTATACCAGATGATTATGTAGATAGGTATGAGAAACTGTATGGGGACTATTTTGACAAAGAAAATAAAGCGAGTAGCGGAGCTAATGATAATATTTATCCAATAAATGATAAAACCATAGAGAAATTAAAAACACCGTATATTCCAAGCTTATCGGAATCTGAAAATAAAAAAATAAATGAATATCATAAAAAATTACTGAAAGAAGCTAGAGATAAGAATAATTCAATGAAAGTTGCATATATGTTTGATGATTTAGACGGTGAGATTAAAAAAGTATATGGAGATAAAAGTAGTCTGGATTTGGGAGCAGAAAACAAGAAATTTATACTTCACAATCATCCGAATAATGAATTTTTCTCTAATCAGGATTTGGCTTATTTTACAACTCATAAAGTAGAATACATGAGTATTGTAAAACATAATGGAGATGTCAGTATTATACAAAAAACAAATTATTTCGACTACAAAAAAACAGCTATTTTTTACAATAGACTTATAAAAAAATATAAGAATTTAATTGTAGGAAATGAGACAATCGGGTATAATAAAGTCATACAAAAATTAATTGAAAAATACGAAGGAATAAAACTTTATTAAGGAGACATATATGCTAAATACACACGAAAACAATAAAAAAGCTAATGAGATATGGAAAAAATTAATTAAAGAAGCAGAGCAAGAAGAAAAGAAGAAAAAACAAAAAAGAAAGAATAAGAGAAAATAAAGCACACTAACTAATTACAGCTGTAAGAAGGTAGATGTGCTTTTTTAGTACAAAATTTTAGGAGGTGGATGTGTTTTGGCAAAGGATGATTATAATGTTATTGTTTTCAAAATTCTGACATACTTGTATGCAGTTTTAAAGAGGGAAACTGTATTTGATATCAGTAAATTTAAGTTAGCTACACGCTTGGCACTCTTATTGATAAAGGGTATAATATTATTAAAGTAAAAAATACTTTCAAGCAAAATGTTGCGTATAAAGGAATTAACACTTTAGTTAAAAACAAAAATGGTATAATATTTGAATTACAATATCATACTGATAAGTCTTATTATGTAAAAAAACATGGATTACACGAAAAATACGAGAAACAAAGAGTGTTAGATAAAGTTAAGGATAAGAAAGAATGGGATAGTCTTAGAAATGCGATGATAGAATTGAGTAATAAAATCCCTATTCCTAGGAATGTAAAAAGGATTAAATAATTATGAAGTTTAAAACGCCAACTGTATATTATTATTGTCCAGATTATAAAAAATATGTGAAATGTGAAGGTGGCATGTATTACTGCATAAAAGATGGTAAGGAAATATTTAATGACTTCTATTCTAAGATTGATTTGGGGTCGATATATACCGAAGATATAACAAAGGAAGAATATTATGCTCAACTATCTTAGAGCTTTTTTTATTATGCTAAATGCGCATAAAGGACAAAAAGATAAAGGCGGACATGCTTACTTTTTACATCCATTAAGGGTTTCTAAGAAAATAAGTGATAGGCGATAAAAGATAGTTGCACTGTTGCACGATGTTTTAGAAGATTCTGACAAATATACAATTAATGATTTTGAATTTCTTGACTCTGAACAAAAAGATGCTTTGATTAAACTTACGCATCCAGAAAATGTAGCATACATGGATTATGTAAAAAATATAAAAAGTAACAGCATTGCAAGAAAAGTAAAACTAATGGATTTAGAAGATAATATGAATCTAAATAGGTTGAAATGTCTTATAGAAAAAGACTTTAAAAGAGTTGAAAAATACAAGAAAGCTAGAGGTTATCTTTTAGCATAAAATTAATAGCACACTAACCATTACTAATCTAAGATGTTGAAAGTTAAAGGGATAGAGTTGTTGGAGGAATAATATGTTAAATACACATGAAAATAATATTAAAGCAAAAAAAATGCTAGAAGAAGGGTATAAAAAATATCTAGAAGAAGAAAAGAAGAAAAAACAAAAAAAGAATAAGAGAAAATAGAGCACACTAACTCCTTACAGTTGTGAGACGTTAGAGGTGCTTTTTTTAGTAGACGAATTGTCAATTCAAATGCAACACCTATGGTAAGAAACCAAAAAGTTCTTC
>NZ_JBKWZF010000073.1:0-6500 GCF_046991905.1 Finegoldia sp.
GAATTAAAGAGTGACTTGGTGTTGGATCTCCCTGATGGAGAAATCACCGCAGCAAATGCCGCTTCTCTCACCGGAAAGCTATCTCAGCTTGCTAACGGTGCCATTTATTCCGATACCGGTGAAATCATCGAGTTTCATGACAGAAAGCTGGATGCTCTGGAGGATATCATCGAATCCGCAAATGGCAAACCCGTCCTTGTAGCCTACTGGTTCAAACATGACCTCTCACGAATCAAAAAGCGCTTTGATGTGAGAGAGATAAAATCCAGCAATGACATCACCGACTGGAATGCTGGAAAAATCCCGGTTGCAGTCATTCATCCTGCATCTGCCGGTCATGGACTCAATCTACAGGCTGGTGGCTCCACCCTTATCTGGTTTGGGCTGACATGGTCACTGGAATTATATCAGCAGACCAACGCCCGACTGTGGAGACAGGGTCAAACCTCCGGAACCGTGGTGATAGAGCATATCATCACTAAAGGAACCATTGATGAGCGTATTTTGAAGGCTCTCTCCAAGAAGGAGCTGACACAGAATGCCCTTATCGATGCGGTAAAAGCAAATCTATGACAATCTTTGACAAAACACGATAATCCGTGCAAATCCGAGGGAAATAAAACAATCCGGAGGTAAAGCATGAACGCAAAAGAATATTTATTACAGGCTCGCTATCTTGATGAACGCATTACATCAAAAACTCAACAGATTGCATCCTTAAATGATCTCGCTACCAAATGTACTTCTACCATTTCAGATATGCCGAGAAACCCAAACCACGGTGGTTCCAGAATGGAAGATGCCATTTTGAAAATCATTGATTTGGAAGATGGCCTGAAGAAAGACATCGAAAAGCTGGTGGATTTAAAGAAAGAAATCATGGGTGTTATCCATGCTGTTCCCAACGTAGAATACCAAATGCTACTGGAAAAACGCTATCTCTGCTTCATCACTTGGGAACAGATAGCAGTGGATCTGAATTATTCTATACAACACATACATCGTATGCATAGCGCAGCATTAAAAGAAATCATAGTTCCACAGACAGATGAGAGTTAATGTGATAGAATGAGAGCCCTTTCTTATGATAATATTACAATAGCCGAAAATGATAATCGCAGAGAGCCTTGTTGGAGTCAATCCTACAGGGCTTTTCTTATGCCCAAGCGGAAGGAGGAATACGATGCCAAGAAAGCCAAAACGTCCCTGCTCCTATCCCGGATGCCCTAATCTGACAGACGGACGCTTCTGTCCAGAGCATGAAAAGATGGAAGCCAAACGATACGAGAGGTACGACCGAGATCCAAATACCAAGCGTCGCTACGGACGTGCATGGAAACGTATCCGTGACAGCTATGCTGCTGCCCATCCCCTTTGTGAGAGGTGCCTTGAGAATGGTGTCTACACACCAACCGAGCAAATACACCATGTAAAACCTCTTTCACAAGGTGGAACGCATGATAGAGAAAACTTGATGGCTCTTTGCAAATCCTGCCATGCCAAGATTCATGCGGAACATGGCGACCGTTGGCACAACCAGTAGGGGCGGTCTACTTCTCTACGGTGAAGTCACCGGGGAACGGGCGTGGGGTCTCACGCACAAAGTCGCAATTTCAAACGGGGTATATAGGCCCCTGAACTGGAGGTGTAAAAATGGCTAAGGACGGTACAAACCGTGGCGGCGCTCGTATCGGCGCTGGAGCCAAGAAAAAGCCCTTAGCTGACAGAATTGCTGAGGGAAATCCGGGTAAACGTGAATTGACTGTCATCGATTTTACAGACAGCACTGTCGATTTAGAAGGTCAGCCAATGCCCAAACCATCCAAGATGTTATCTGCAAAGCAAAAGAACGGTAAAAAGCTAGTTGCTGCAGAAGTTTATAAGAAAACATGGAATTGGCTGCACGAACGTGGCTGCGCTGCTCTTGTCTCTCCGGAGCTTCTGGAACGCTACGCCATGAGTGTTGCTCGTTGGATTCAATGCGAGGAAGCAATAACTGAGTTTGGCTTTCTTGCAAAGCATCCGACCACCGGCAATGCGATTCAATCTCCTTATGTGGCCATGAGCCAGAACTTCATGAGTCAGACCAATCGTCTCTGGATGGAGATCTATCAAATCGTAAAAGAAAATTGTGCCACTGAATACAACGGAGCCACACCACAGGATGATGTGATGGAAAGACTCCTGCTGGCACGGAAAGGAAATTGATATGGATTTATCTGAATTTATGAGCTTGCTAAAGAAGTGTCGCAGGCATTTAACCTTCCAGCAGTTTAGCACACTCAAAGGGCAGGCTAAAGCTGGTGACATAGATGCCGCTTTCAAGGGATTAAAAAAATTATTACACAGGAGGGCTGCATCATGCTAATTGAAAAGAAAAATGTCGCAGATCTTCTTCCTGCTGATTACAATCCTCGAAAAGATTTAAAACCCGGTGATAAAGAATATGAAAAATTGAAACGCTCTATTGAGCAGTTCGGCTATGTAGAACCTGTCATCTGGAATGCTACCACCTCTCGTGTCGTTGGCGGCCACCAGAGACTAAAGGTCCTCATTGATATGGGCATCACGGAAGTAGAATGCGTCATTGTTGAAATGGATGAGGATAAAGAGAAAGCACTGAATGTTGCTCTTAACAAAATCAGTGGTGAATGAGATAACGACAAGTTGGCCCTTCTTATCTCTGACCTGCAAGGCGCTGACTTTGACGTCTCCCTCACCGGATTTGAGCCAGAAGAACTTGAAGATCTGTTTCGTGAAGATACGAAAAAAGGTGTACAGGATGACAATTTTGATGTGGATGCTGAGCTTGTAAAACCGACTTTCTCCAAGACCGGTGACCTGTGGCTCCTTGGTGATCATCGTCTTGTCTGTGGTGACTCCACGAAGCCTGAAACCTACGAACTTCTGATGAACGGAAAGAAGGCAAATCTGGTTGTGACTGATCCTCCGTACAATGTCAATTATGAAGGTAGCGCCGGAAAGATTAAGAACGACAATATGGGAAACGATGCCTTCTATCAATTCCTACTTGATGCCTATACTCGCATGTATGAATCGATGGCAGATGATGCTTCTATCTATGTTTTCCACGCAGACACCGAAGGACTCAACTTCCGTAGAGGCTTTGCCGATGCTGGTTTTTATCTCTCTGGCTGCTGTATCTGGAAAAAGCAATCCCTTGTCCTCGGACGCAGCCCTTACCAGTGGATGCATGAGCCTTGCCTCTTCGGTTGGAAGAAATCCGGTAAACATCAATGGTATACCGGACGAAAAGAAACGACCATCTGGGAATTTGATAAGCCTAAAAAGAATGGTGATCATCCTACAATGAAGCCTATTCCTCTTCTGGCCTATCCGATTATGAATTCCAGCATGGCTAATTCTCTGGTCCTCGATCCGTTTGGTGGCTCCGGCAGCACGCTCATCGCATGCGAACAGACTGGTCGTATCTGCTGCACTATTGAACTGGATGAAAAGTTCTGCGATGTTATCGTCAAACGCTATATCGAGCAAGTTGGTTCCTCTGAGAAGGTTTCCGTCATCCGTGATGGTTTAACCTATTCCTACGATGAAATTGCTCCGGATGCTGAGGATGCCACTCTTTTGTAAGTAGGTAATGTACACAATCCATAAGGCACATATTTGTTGATGTTTTTCTCCGATATTGCTTGCTATTATGTGCCTTTAGAGTGATATATGTACTACCAAAACAAAGGAGGACACCCACATGAAGATCATTTTAAACGAAACCGAAAGAAAGCCGCTGGCAGCCCTGCTTGGCGAGTACACAAACACAAAACCGCAATACCTGAGAGCTCCTTCCTACGCCTATCAGATTGGAGACCTTCTCCTGACACGCGAAGGAAACATTGAGGGTCCGGACACTGTGAGCCAAGCTGAATACGACGAACTGCTTGCTCTCTTGGACGCAAACGGCTACTGCCGGAAAGAAACAGATTTTCATCCGGCTCAGGGACCAGAAGTTGAAGCAACTTCTACAGACGAAACAGGACTTACCATTACCATTCCACTTGAGGATGTTAATCACCAACCTTCTGGATGCCAAAGGATTCCTCATCAAGCATGCCCTGCACATTGATGACCTTCGCTTTGAACTGAGTGAAGACAATATTTCCTTCCCTTGGTTCTCAGAACTTCCTGCACCGGATGAAATCCACGCCTACAGCACACTGATTGCAGCCCTTTGTAAAATGAGCAAGGATCAGAAACGAATCAGCGCTACAGAAAAACCGGTAGACAACGAGCGCTACGCTTTCCGCTGTTTCCTTCTTCGCCTCGGCTTCATCGGGGACGAGTACAAAACGGACCGCAAAATCCTGATGAGATATCTTCCGGGTAACAGCGCATTCAAAGGAGGTGAAGGTCATGCAATTTCCAAGTAAGGAACAGGTGGCCCGCCAGCGCCTCCTTTATCCAGCTGGCACTCGTATAGAGCTAGTCCAGATGAACGACGCACAGGCCCCTCCAGTGGGCACACGTGGCACCGTCATCGGTGTCGACGATACCGGAAGCATCATGGTGGATTGGGACAACGGATCTGGACTCAACATAATCTACGGTGTAGATCGCTGTAAGGAGGTCTCAAATGAATAATCGATACTTCGTAATATTTAAATGTCGTGAAAAAATGAGGATCAAAACATACGAATTCAAAACACGTAGCGATGCATTAAATTATTTTCGTTTGTTTTATGAACCAGATTCAGAAGCTCTCTACTATTCCATTAGTGTATCTGAATTTGACGCACATCAAAAGGTAGAACATCTACTTGCTCTGCTAACTTTTGTAGAAAAAAGTATTAATGGTGACACCGTTAGAAAAGACTGGAGAAATTGGAATATAGGAAGAGTAACTATTTATGAAACACATGAATTTGATGGGGACAGCATCACACAAGGGATCATCACTGAAATTTATTCCGATCATGCAATATTAACTGCTGATGATATGTATCTCTGGATTGATGATGACACACAATTTATGTTTCGATAATTTAACTGAGAAAGGAAACACTATATATGACGAGCTTTGATAAATTGGCTGATTATGATATTAGTCGCATAAAACTTTTAACTGATTTCTCATACGATGATGCTTTAATCGGAGTCACAGAGGACAGTCGTGCCATCTATGATTACGATAAAATGGTTAAATGGCTCATTGAAGAAGAAGGCTTTGAAGAAACAGATGCTGAGGAATGGATCAATTATAACACGATACGCGCACTTGACTATGCAGGATCTGATTCTCCAATTATTATGCATGCACTTGCATAAATTGCATCAAATCGCTTAAGAAAGGAACCATGTATATGAATTATAAAATACTTGAATCTCATATATCAGAGTCAGAGATAAAATATTATGAAGATATTAATCCTGGATGGACGGTTAAAACAACCAACTGTTTATTAGTCACATTTGAAGACGGTACATCCACGACTTATATTATCTTCGAAGGTCCTTGGACCAAGGCTAATATGTGCAGAAATTGTGGATCATACTATGAAATTTCAATAGGCAATAAGATCCTAAAAATTCCTCACCTTGATGACTAGCACTTCTCCTATATATACAGTTTTCTCTCTGAATATTTGTGTACTATATAGCTCAAATTGACTTGCTATTATATGCTTTTAGCGTGATATATAGTACTACCAAAAGGGAATACACATTTTTAGAAGGAACCTACCATGAAAGAAATCAAAACATTTGAAACAGCCATTAAACAGAATGCCAAGAGCCTTGAGGAACTCGGAATAAACGCAACCTTATTCTGGGCATACAGAACCAGCAAGGAAACCGGAAACGAGCTCATCGACTTCAACGAGGTTATTTGGGATTACGACATTGTAGAAATTGCTCAGGCCTTAAGAG
Organism: Finegoldia sp.; assembly: GCF_046991905.1. Taxonomy (NCBI): domain Bacteria; kingdom Bacillati; phylum Bacillota; class Tissierellia; order Tissierellales; family Peptoniphilaceae; genus Finegoldia; species Finegoldia sp. Next base: position 5,902 of record NZ_JBKWZF010000073.1, read on the forward strand.
CCAACGGCATCACCGAATTTACCATCAGCTCCACCTTTTCAAGCCTTCTCGAAACCCTTGTAGCTTTCGAGAAACAAGGCATCAGCATGGCTGGCCTTACCACAGTTAAAGCTCGCTACACCGATTGGAAAACCGGCGAGCATGCCTTCATTCCTGCAATCCAAATGACGGTAAAGGAGGCATAAACCATGTGGAAAGAAGGAACAATCGGAATTCCAAAGAAAGACGGCGGATACAAAAGCGTAAAATACTGGGTCAAGCATTTTGATGAGCCAAACGAAGATTACGGTATCAACGGCGGTAAGATTTCAAAATTCAGCTTGAAGATGGATGGTGAGTGGATTGCCAACTACGACAGAGGCTGGGATATCGAGCCCACCTGCGAAGAAGCCAATCTTGCACTTAGCATCCTGCTGAACGAATTAAACTAAACCACCTGAAAATAATATCAGGCAGGACGGTCCCAGATGGGACTGTTCCTCGTTATAGACGTCGCCACCTGGCGGCTATTTTTATTTCTGCGAAAGGAGGCGCATACATTTGCGTAAACTTGAAAACTACACACCGACACGCTTTATGGCTGCGGACTCCACTTACAA
>NZ_JBKWZF010000074.1:0-6445 GCF_046991905.1 Finegoldia sp.
TATCTATACCATGTAATAATGACAATCCCTCCACTTGTGAACTAATAGTACTTCCATTGCACACTTTTATATTAAAATCATTTTTCATTATGCTTATTAGATCAGTTTGAAATGGTTTAATAATATTTTCAATAATAAATCCGTGTATTGTATTAATTTCTATATACTCATTAAATCCTTGAAGTCTGTTAGCTATTTCATCTACAGCTTTATTTGTATAAGTTATACATAAAATCTTTCTGTTTTCTGAATTAGTAATTAATTTATTTGTCGATATTATATTCTTTATATTTTCTACGATAAAATGAGTTTTACCGGCTCCTGGTCCTGCATAAATCTTAATATGATTCAATAATTCATTTTCTGTAAGTATATATCCTGAAGTTATTGATTTAACCATTCCAACCCCTCCATAATATACCTCGGTACGATAAGTTTGCTTATATCTTTGTCATCAAAAAAATTTTTATCTGTGATTAAACTTAATGCTACATCACCTTTTTTATTGCTGACATAGTGTAAGAACAACTTAGAAAAAATCAATTTTTCATAAAACTCTTGATACTCTGGATCTAATTCTATTTTTTTCTTATAAAAATCTAGGTACTTTGATATTAATTTAATACTCCTGCCATCAATTAATTCTTTATTTTTAATCCAATCATTTATAGATAATCCATTGTTTTTGCAAAATTCTTTCATTGTATCACTTAGTGGTAACCCAAATAGTGATGATACAATATCTTCATTTTTAAAGTTTTCTATAAATAACTCGTCTTCAAATGTGCTTCCACCTTTTATTTGAGTGACTATTTTAAATTCGTTAAACTTATAACGGCTTATTAACTTTTTAAGATGTGGAGCTTCATATTCTAAATATTCATTAAACAAACAATTTTCTCCATCATCATTAAACCATTTAAAATCATTGTCGGTAATACAAAGAATTTTCTTTTTTACTGGGTTACCATTAAATACTTCTATAAAATATTCAAAATGCTTTCCACCTATTTCTACAATTGATATATGTTCATCTTCATATGGATAACCTAGTTTTTCCATGAATATCGGCAAGAGTATTTTTTCAGCAATACCTTCAACTAGTATTATTTTGTCTGCGAACAGCATATCTGAACGAGTAACATCTAAAAATTTATTTAAATAATTTTTAGCATCTGATTTAAAAGTGCTGTCGTCTTTATCCGTTAATTGGTGCTTCAAGCTCTGTTGAAAACAATCTGAAACCTCTCCTTGTCTATCATACTGAATTATATACATTGAATCTAAACCAGACACCGCAGTTATATTACTTGAGTGCGTAGTTACAAAAACCTGCTGATTCAATTTGTTGCTTTTATTTAAGTTACTAACAAATTTGAACAATTTGTATTGCATTGCTGGATGTAAATGTGCCTCTGGCTCTTCAAGACACAAAATTTTAAAATCTTTCCCTTTTTTCACATCTGACAATTTAATAGACATATATATATTAACTAGATTATTATATCCCAAGCCATTATATACTAATGGCAAATTATAATTAAATTTAGTATCCTTTACCTCTGTTATATAGGAATCCTCTGCGGATAGTTTTGAGTTTATTTGGGAAGTTATGGAAATATTGCCTTTTTCTAAGCCTATCTCATTTTTTTCGTAGTTAAATAAATTTGACATCTTAGTAATAGATGGTTCAAGAAGTTCTTTTAAATTATTATTAAGTTCTGAAATAAGTGCGTCATACTCTCTCTTTTTTTCGCTATCTTTTAATAAAGAACTGATATCTTTTTTTATTTCTATAGCAACATCAGTACCTGTTCTTTCTGCATTAATATATTGTATATCAAAGATTTTTTTAGCCAATTTTGAATCAATATTAGTTTCGGTTTTACCATTTGTATATATCCATAAATAATGATCATTTATGTATCTATTAAGCATTAAAAAGTAGTCATCAAAATTACTTATGTCTTGAATCTCTTTTTTATATTCCTCAGTAAACTTACTATCTAAGCAAAATGTTGCCTGTATAGTTGCATAAATATTATATTTTGTGGCTTTTTCAGTGCTTATACGGCTTTCCGCCATCTTTTCCATACCTAAAAATGGTAAAAGTTTTAAAATGCTCTCATCTGTAGTATCTTCTTCAAAAATTTCGTGCTGTATATCATATTCTATCCTTATAGAAGGTGCTTCATCAATATATTTCTCTTTATAATGGATAAGATTATTTTTATTAAAATCATTAATATTAATATCAGATGGTGAACTAAGTAACCTAATAGCATGTATAAGACCAGTTTTTCCTGAATTGTTAGCCCCAATGATTACATTTAATCCATCATTAAACTCCATTTCAAAGTCATTAAAATTCCTATAGTTCTTTATTTTAATTTTTTTAATATACATATAATTTCCTCACTCAATCCTATCGCCATATGGTAAACTCTTTATATAGTTTTCCATCCATTTCCAATCAGGTATATATCCACATTTTGAATATTTCTTTTCGCTATCTATAACATAGTCATTACCATCCATTAAAACTGGTAATTTAAAAGTGAAATCTTTTCTAAAGTGTGAATTTAGTTCTCTTCCAAAAGCCTGATATTTTATTTTGCATTCGTTTCTTATCAGAGTCGAGATAAATAGTTTTGTGTGAATACTAAGTGGTTCTTTCTCTTGCAATATTCCAACATTTTGTGCCGTATAGAATGGTACTTTTTGAATAAAACAAGATCCTAAAAAACTACCACCTAGAGCTAATGACATGGCACCAGCAGGGAATGGCTTTTGTCCTTCAACTTCATCAATAAATCCTACCACACCATTTCCATTACTATCACGTGATACATAATTGTACTTTGGATTATCATTTGTTGTAGCTATTGCGTCTATTCCATTGCCCATAGATGTGTTAAATAATTTGTGCAAGTAAAATTCTTTCCATTTGTTTATATCATATATTCTGACAGACTTTGATTTATTCACTGTTGTTATCTTATCTATAAGTTTATCGTCTTTACCATCCTTTATATTTTCTATTTGTTTCATATAGCTTTCCATATATTCCCAATCTGGAATATAACCTTCGTCTGAATATTTTCTTTCAGAATCAATTAGGTTCGATCCGTTCTTATTAATTTTGACTGGCAGATTAATTATCTCATCTAAAAATTTATTTTGAAAAGCTTTTCTACCAAAAGCATATTTATATTTATTTTTATTAATGACTGTAGCAATAAATAGCCCACTATATTTATTTAAATTTTCATTTTTTAAAATACTGATTTCATCGCTAGCTGTAAATTCACCTTCAACATAAAAGCAATCCCCAAAAGTTGTATATATAAGAGAGTCTTTGACTGTAAATAATGGATTTGAAATTTTATCCGTCAAGCCATTATTAGATTGTGATGCAGAGAAATAAAATACCATCCCGTTCTCTCTATCTTCTTCAATTAATCTTTTTCCTCTTGTAACTTTAAATAATTTACCTATAACAAATTTTTTCCAATTAGATGTGTCAATTACACTCAATTTTTACCTTCCTTAATAATATATGAGTAATAGTTTCTCAAAGTTCTTTCAAAGTCATCACTTTTTAATAAACTATAGTCTGTTTCCATATAAGCCTCAGCCAACCACTCATCTTTCCAAGTAACTTTCTTCATAACAGATAATCCCGGCACTTCTTTTTTGTTTTTATATAAGTCAAGCCATTCATCTTTTGTGCTTACCCACAAACTATTCCCGTCACTATCTGTTTTTTCAACCCTACCTAATCCTTTTCTTTTTATAAATTTATCGTCTTTGAAATATCCAAAAAAAGTTTCCTTATTAGACCTTTCATGCTTTTGAGATAAATCAAAAATCATACAGCAAGCTATAGCAGCAGCACCCGGATAAAACATCTCATTCGGCAATGAAAAGACTGCTTCTAAAGTGTAATTATCTAGCATCTTCTTTTTAAATTTTTTCACATCTCCACTATTTCCAATAGCAGCTTGCATTGGTAATAGTACTGCTATTTTTGAGTTAGGTGGTATGTGCCTTGCTATATATTCTACAAAATGAAATCCTTTAGAAGGATCTTCTTTCTTACTTGAAGTCCAAGTTTTTACATATTCTGGATCGCAAAATTTTCTAGTGGCATTGTATGGTGGATTCATTAAAACAATATTTATATTTTTGTCTTTAATCCATTCTCCTCTTTCAAACATAGAAGCTTGGATAACATTTGAATTACCATCACCATGGATTAACATGTTTGTTGATGATAGACCAAAAGCTCCATCTTCGTATTCAATACCAAAAATTTGATTCCTTTTTACTTCTTCACGTTCTTCTTCTGTATCGCAATCATCCATTGCATCTGTCATTGCTCTTACTAAAAATGCGCCGCTACCTGAACAAGGATCTAAAATTCGTGAGTTTTTAGTTACTCCAACAGCTTTACACATAAAATCACAAATGTGATCTGGTGTAAATGCCTGATTCTTATCTGATTTACCAACATATTTATTAAATGTTGTAAAGAATAGATTTAATAAATCTTGTCCTGCAGTATTTGAATCATTAATAAAAGGAATTATATTGTTGTCTATAAATTCCAATATTTTTTGCAATTCATCATATGTTAAACTAGCTATATCTTGATCATCTAGCACCTTACTACTTAATACAGATAATTTGCCAGCTTTATTTAGAGTATCCACATCATTATTTTTAGATAGCAAGCCTGACAAAATATTTTTTATAGCTTTTATTATTATTTTTTCTTGACTTAAATCTTTTCCAGTATTAGGATCCAATGTCGGTTTTAAATTTTTATATGAAAGTCCATTCTTTAATGCTAATAGGCAAGTACCTACAAACTGACTCCTCAATTTCTCATTTACACCATCTGAATGTAGCATTTCATTTAAAACCTTTATTGAATCAACAACTTTAATTTTGTCATTAACTTTACCAAAAACTATATTCTCATATTCTTCAAAAGATTTTAAAACGGTTTCTTCTTTTTTCCTGTGTTCTTCATCAATAATTACTGATTGTCCATGCCAAACCCATATATCATCTCCATCTGTTTCTATTAGCATAGCAATTATTTTTTTATCAGAATAGGCTTTTTCATACCTTACATAATCCTGTAATTGTTTTCTAATTTTATTATGATCCCATCTATTAAAGCTATTTTTTGTTTCTACTAATATAACTAATCTATCATTTTCAAATCTTATGTCTAAGTATTGATGGTTTGTATCTGTGTCTCCTTTTTGGTAATCTTTTATATTTTCCCCAACAGTTCTAAGTGCTTGAACATAACTAAATTCTCCTGATTCAGTATTGCCAATCTGATACATGTCACCTATTTTTTGAATAATTTCGTATCTATTCATTTTATTACCTCACATAATCCATAATATCTTCAACTTTACACTCAAGAACACAACAAATCTTTGCTATAGTTACTAAGTCAATTCTTTTAACCTTGTTATTACAATAAGAATTAAGTTGGGTTCTTTGAAGATTTGCTTCTTTTTCTAATTTGTTTTTGCTTATATTTTTTTCTTCTAAAACCTGGTCTATTTTAAAAATAATTTTCCCAAAATTTTGCATAAATTTCTCTCCCTTGTAATTTTAAAAATCGGTATTACAATAAATTATATTATATCATATTTTTAAATCTTCTTACAGGTCTAAGATTTTTAAAGTTGAGAACAGAATTTTTATCCCACAACAATCCTATTTTCATCACGCTTTGGATTCTTTCTATCATTTTCTTTTTTTATAAAGATTTGAATGCACTTTCGATATTCCTCTTTGTTACACCAATTTATTCTGAAAGTTCAATTGATGTTAAGCTTGGATTTTATATCAAAAGTTCAATCACTTTCTTCTCGGTCTTATTCAAACCGACACTCAAACCAACATTTTATTGTCGTATTAATTATTCGTTTAGTAAATAATGTAAAATATATGTACTCAAAAAGACCGCAGTCTTCGACTACGGTCTTTTTTTGTCCAAATGTAAACCACTTGAACCTATTATTCAGTTTATTCTTTTTTACAAATATTCCCATTTTAATCCCATTTACAGTTTTTTATCTTCTGTAACCGTTGATTTTGCAAAGCTTTTAATTTTTTTGCTACTATTCCCATTCAATGGTTGCCGGGGGTTTGGAGGTAATGTCGTAGACGATGCGGTTTATGTGTTCCACTTCGTTGACGATTCTCACGCTCACTTTATCCAGCACTTCGTAGGGGATGCGCGCCCAATCGGCGGTCATAAAGTCGGAGGTGGTGACGGCGCGAAGGGCCAGTGTGTAATCGTAGGTTCTGAAGTCGCCCATAACGCCGACGCTTCGGTTGTTGGTTAAAACGGCGAAGTATTGGTTGATGTCGCGATCGATGCCGGCTTTTGCGATTTCGTCGCGGAAGATGT
>NZ_JBKWZF010000075.1:0-6350 GCF_046991905.1 Finegoldia sp.
TTTGCCTTGCAACATCTATCATGCTTTTGCAGTCGGGATAAACCGTAATCACGTTTCTGCAAATATAAAGTGCTTCTAAGTTTTCATACACGGTAAGAAGTGCTGTATATTCTTCCTGCATATCGCTTGAAAGCTGGCGGTACATAAAATCTAGTTCGTTGAGCTGGTACACGCTTGTATGTTCGTGGACTTCATCAGCAAAGGGCAGTACCTTTTCGGTAATGCGGTAATCTTGACTTTCTGCACCGACACCTAACTTTTCTTCAAACTCTGCAACATCTATCGGCAGGTCGAACCAGTATGATGTTGTTTCTTTGCCAGTTGTTCCTCTCGTTTCCACCAGCACCCTTGTTTCCTGCATTGTTCCTCACGTCCTTTCTGTTGTTTCATCACATCTTTTAAGCTCTGGTACGACATACCAAACACATACTTTGAAAAATCTTCTAACTGTTTTTCTTCATAATCGGCAGGGTTCAATCGTTTCATTTCCTGCCACACCTTACGCTTGTAAGAGGGCAGGTCGGAAATGTATTCACAGCCGACTTTTGCCTGCATATTCTTAAAAATATCGTTCATGTAATCACTCCAATCTGAAATTTTAGGTAAGAAAAAAGCAGTCAATCCTAAGACCAACTGCTTTGCATATAAATATAAATTTGTAAACTAAAATTTTCGGAAGTTTTTTTGTATTTTGTGTAGCCATAGTCCAGCAATACCAGCTATAATTGCCAAGAAAAAAACTGCGGTAGGAATAGAATGATTTTTTACTATAATCGCAATTACCCCAGATACTAAAATACCAATCCCTACGAATAAAACAGGTTTTCCTAATTCTTTTGCATATCCTTTTTTGTTATCAGTAGTATCAAATACTTTACCATGAACAAAAGAGTAATTTCCCTTTAATAAAGAAATACTCACGAATATAAGGATAGCAGAAACAAACCACATCATTATACTAAATCCTAACATAAAATATCACTTCCTAAAGTTGTATTTTTATATCCATATTATATCACCCCATTAACAACATCACAATAAAAATTTATGCACCGATAATCTTGTTGAATAGCTCTAACAGTACATCTTTCACACCGCCGGCGTTAAATACCAAACCGACAGCAATCAAGGCAACTACCAAGAAGCCGATAAGTTTGGAAAACTCACGCTTGAACCCTAAGTAGATACCGATAACCACAATCGCCATAAGCACCAAGCTCTGTGCGTTTGATAAAAACCATTGATACAAATTGTTTCCGAAATTCATGTTATTTGTCCTCTCTTTCTTCTAATTGTTTCATTTCACAGTCAGCTTCTTTGCCGACAGTCAAAATACACATCAAGACTATGCCGATACCCATTCCCAGAGATACCAGCAGGAAGTCTTTTAATAATATCCACATTTTTTATCACTCCTAACTTTCCACCAAATCTTTTGCAGGGGTCGTCTGCTGTTTGATTATCATTTCATGCTTTTCTGTGAGCTTTGCCTGCTGTTCGATTGTTTCCATGTAGTCTGTACCGTTTCCCTTATCAATCTTTTTCAGCATTTTCAAGGTCGGGGCTACCTGCCGTTGCACCCACCGCAATGTACGGTCTAAGGTATAAGGCTCTGGCTTTGTCGTTAGTTTCAGACTTTGCCGATTATCCCCGATAAACCACGCCCAGCGGTCATTGAGTTTCCAGTCATTTTTTCGCTTGTCTGGTTCTTCATCAACAAACCGTACATACTGATTGATGATAGAAAAGGCGGTCTGCTCTGCGTCATAATACGTCAGCAAATCTCGTACTGCATAATAGGCACGTTCATTTCTAAGCCGTATCTCAAAACGATTGATAATGTCGGCTTCTTCAAGCGGTGTCCCTAACTTGACGTACTGCTCATAGTCCTTTTCATAGATACAGAAATACACATCTGATTTCAGAGAACCAAGATAAAGGGTACGTCCCATATATTCTCTGTCGTCCTCTCTGTGCTTGATAAGCTCGCCCGACTGGTAAAACTTATAACTTCTGGACTTTCCGATATATTCCCGTTTCCTGCATTTCTCCGCAAGCTCTGGTATATCCAAAATGCCCGTATGGTCGTTGATAGCAAGGTCGATACGCTTCATCACGCCACCGTCTACCAGTGCGTCCATGAGAAAGTCATACCAGCTTCTTTGCTGTGCCAGCAGGTAACTTTCAAACTGTCGGCAACCACGCCCTTTTAACTCTAAAAGGACACCTTTTTCTTCGTCAGCCGACGTATAGATAAAGATGTCCCCAAGAGAATAATGCTCCGTATAGCTGTAATGTCCGTAATCTTCATGGAGCATATAATTGATATTCAGTTTTAATATATCTTTGATGATGTGCTGTATATCCAGCGTGGGAAAACGAATTTTCACATAATCAAACAGCATGGTAAGCGGTGCTTCTGGATTGAACCTTGCCAGTTCTTTATGCAGAGTTTCCAGAAGCTCCTTTGACGGCTTCATTTTTCCGCTTTCTATCTTATTGAGATATTCTCTTGTGATACCAGAAGCCACCGCCAGCCTGCCTTGTGAGATACCGTAAGCAACCCGCTTCTCCCGTAATTCTTTTATCCATTGTTCTTCATTCAGAACCATACCCCCAATCTATAAAGTGTGAAGTTTTTTAAGGCGACTTCACAGCCGATTTTTGTTAGGAAACCATGTCAGAAGCCTTATGTTTCCTATGCTTTTTGTCTATTGTCTATTTGCAAACGTACCCCTCTGTTAGATACCGAGGGGTTTTACCTGCTGGCGTGGCTAACGCCACACCAGCAACGGCTAGTCCGTGCCGTCGCCTTTCGCTTCGCACGTCGCCGTCCCGTCCTGCCTTGCTTGTGCAAGAGAGCCGATAGTCTGCAAAAAATCATGTCCTTTCGGGACTAAAGGCGTGTAAAATTCACTGATAACGCTTGTTCCCACATCACAATAGCCACGCCCCTTGATACGCTTCTGGAAAAACTGCTTTTTCACATCTGAACCAAACAGCATACCGTAACCTAATTCGCTGATACGCCCAAGTCCCACACGGAAATTGAAGTTATCTCTGATACCGTCCGAGAAATACTTTGCGTCTGGACGCTGGCAGGCAACAATAAGGAAATAACCTGCTTGTCGCCCTAACATAACGATTTTCTTTAACTGGCTAAGTAAGCTCACGCTTTCTTTTGTCCCCAGCATTTCAAAAAACGCCACATATTCATCAAAGATAAGAAAGCAGGGTGGCAGTCCCAGATAGGCGTAGTTTTCGCCCGTCTTGTAGTTCGGGTGTCGCTTCATCTCCTCACTTCGCTGTACCATGCCCTCATAAAAGGCATTGACGCAATCTATCATTTCTTCTTTGGTATGGTAGACGTTTGGCATGACCGTTCCTAAGTCCGCAAGGTCGCTATTCTTCGGGTCTAAGATGTAAAGGACAGCGTTGGTATGCAGTAAGGCTTCAATGAGCGTCAGCAGAAAATAGGTTTTACCGCCACCAGTTCCACCAGCAATCAGAGCGTGAGGGAGTGCGTCATATTCCCAGACAAGATTTTTCATCAGCTTTAAACAGCCGTTTTCTGCCCGTACTTCATCAATGGTAATGCGGTTTGCTATCATATCATAAAGCAGGGTATATTCGATATAGCCGTCATGCAGGGTCTTGTCGGTCAGCTCACAATACAAGCCACTTTCCAATTTATCCTCTAACCGTAAAAGCTGGTCTTGATATTTTCCCAGCGTGATTTCACAGCGGATATGAAGCAGTCCCTTTTCCATTTGATAATAAATCTTTGGAAACCAGACGATTTTTTCCCTTGATCTGCTTTGCAGGTCAGTAAAAAAACCGCTGTCTTGTACGGTATCGGCTTCATACCACTTATTTTCCAGTATCATTCTTGCCAGCTTTTGACGGTGCAGGAGCTTCTTGAAACTGTCGTAACAGAAGCGGTAATACAGAAAAGCGACCAATGCACAAACACCAGTCGCTATCAGTATGGCTATGAAGTTGTAAGGGGAAAGCGTCAAGCCATTCTCTAACAAGCTGAAATGCTCCCAATCGGTACGCATGAGCTGTTTCATATTCAGTAGCAGAAGAACCGCCACGAATACAAACAGAAGCGTCCCTATGGAAAAGTGGTAGACAAGGTGCTTGTCGCTGGCTCTGATACGGTGTCCTTTGTTCCAAATCTTACGCATAAATCAATCACTCCTTTCTGGGTATGAAAAAAGCAGTCAATCTTTAAGACTAACTGCTCTATTTGTAGTAATATTAAGTTGCAAAATTGCAATTTTATTGATTGAAGCATAATCAATACTCACTTTTACCCGATATTGAGTAAACTATGAATTACCCATGGTTGAACTGTAATCATAACTATAAATATATAAATTGCATATAACATTATTTCGACCATGTCATTAACATTTTCGGACTGAAGCCTTTTCCTAAAATTGATAGGTAAAATTTTTGACACCAGATAATATATCAAATATCCTAAACATGCTCCTGCTGTATTTATAATAAGGTCATTTATATCTGTTGCCCCCCAGCCAAACATCTGAACAATTTCAATAGATAAGGAAAACAGAAAGCCAGTTAAGATAACATTCTTTATATGCTGATACTTTTTATACAGTAATGGTAAGAAAAAGCCCAAAGGAACAAATAAAACAAGGTTTAGTATGGTATCTATTGGTCCACTTATCATACCACAAAATGGAATTATAGAAATTTGGGGACGAAATGATATTGTGCTTGTATAACCAATACCTGTTACAGTTAAAATTCCAAATAAATAATAACAAAAAACAAACACAGCGATAATATGAAAAATACTTTGTTTTCGTCCCGATTTTTTTCTAATAAAAAAATACAATATAAGAACTGGAATTATAAACACATACCCACTTATTGAACGAATAAGAATATCGGAAATTGGCAACATATTTTTCACTCCTTTTACATGAACTCATTACATATATTTGTCAGTCCGTTTCTTCTATAAAGATAACAGCAAAAATTAAAAATTATCCAACGAAAAATCGAAAATTTTTCTTAAAATTTTATTTATTCTACATACTCATATTATAGCAATTCCATGTATTCGCTACAATGAAAATCTATCCAGCAATCCTATTTTTTCGGCTGTCCCTGCGGTGTATGGTTCTGTGGACTTCCTGCGTTCTGGTTTCCTTTATTCTTCAACACAATATCCTCTGCTTTTACATACCAGTCCACATCTGCACCCGTATAAGTTTTTCGTGATACCGTATCGGCTACTGGATTGACAAGCTCCACAACTGCATTGTACGGAAATTCCCTTAACGGTACTTCTGGCGGTACAGACACGGGGATAATTCCACCATGCAGACTGCATTTCAAATCATAGATACGCTTTTTAAGCTGGGTACTCGGTGTCCCGTCCTCATTCTGCAAGAACACATCACGCACCGCTGTAAATTTTAATTCTCCAAATGTTTTCTCTCTGTCAATAACAAACCCGTTTGATAATCTCATAAATGCTTCACTCCTTTACTTTTCTTCAACTGCTACAATATCATCAGCAAGCAACACATAATCGGTATGTCCCATATCCCCGATTGCGTAACCTCTGCCGTATAACTTCGGATTGACAAGTTTTACTTTCTGTTCATACTTGAACTTCTTTTCGCCAGCCTGCACGGGAATTTCCACCACAACATTTTCGCCTTTCTGTACGTCAGAATAAAGGTTATAGCTTCGTCTGGCTATGACCTTGCGGTTGTTTTTATCCCTTTCAAAGATAGGCTCGCTTTCGCCTGCAAATTCAAGAGTTCCAAAAGACTGTGCCATATCTGGCACGACATATTTCATTTCCATATTGTTTTACCTCGTTTCTTTCTATTTTTGATAAATTGATTGTGATTTCTTATTCTGGCAATTCGGGAAGTACCAGCAATCCCACCGATAGTAAAGGGTAAAATAAATGCTTACGCACCCTTGACTATCCGTGTTCTTGCAGGTTGTTGGCAGACAAGCCAGAATAAGCGGAAGTCTGCCGTTTGACAGCTTCGGCGGAGAGCGTGATTTTCCTTTTCTCATACCGTTACCGCCTTATGATTTCTTCATTTTACGGCGTTTGCAGAAGAAGATACCTGCCAGTCCAGCACCAGAAGTCAAAAGAAGTGCAAGCAGTCCGTAAAGGTTTGTGTTATCGCCCGTTTTGGGACTGTCGCTCGGTCTGCTCGGCTTTTCTGGTGTCTGCGGTGTTTCGGGTTTCTCTGGTTCTTCTGGGACTTCGGTTTTTTCCTTAAAGGTAATCGTCTGTCCCTTATCCTCAATATCCTTATGCTCGGTAACTTTCTTCGGCTCGTCTG
>NZ_JBKWZF010000076.1:0-6235 GCF_046991905.1 Finegoldia sp.
AAGAAAAAGGATAATAGCATAGAAAGGTAAAAGATTATAGGGGGCAGGTTTTAGGATTGCCTTTATTTTTTTGATAAGTTTGCAATATCGGTTATACATTAATATTCTTAATATAATAATGTATAAACATAACAACAAGTTTAAATCAAAAAACTATTAGTAGATAATTAAAATTAATCAGCAATGATCATTAATTTTCATATCTGTAATTTTATTTTTGCAATTGATATTAATATATACAATTGATATTAATATATATGATAAAATTTCAAAGTTTTGCGAAATTACGTAAACTTAACAGAATTAGAAAATTGTCCTTGAAATAAACTTTTAGAAGAATCAATTATTCAATATCGTAAATATAGAAAAATAAGACAAAAGTAAGCTGACAAAAATAAGATTAAATAATATTATAAAGACAGTACAACAAAAGTTGTATTTGCGTTGTTTACTAAGATTTAGAAAGGAGAACTTTTATGAAATCAGTTAATGAAGTGAAACTTTGGACGGAAGTTGAAATTGAAGAGCTTGAAGAAAGAGAAGAATATATTTCTTGTTTGTGTTGTTGGAGAATTTAGTATAATTTAACGTTTTTAGCTTTAAAGTTATGAAACTTAATTAGTGAACAACGCAAAAAAATATGGCGGTGTTGTTATTATTAATGGCATCGCCATAATACTACACATTAGGAGGACTAAACATGGCTATATTAACAAAATATATTTCGTTTTATAATATTAACGAAGAAAATGAATTGATGGTGAATGCACTTTCTGGTGCTATTGATATTATAGATTTGGAAACGAAATCTATAATTCATAAGTTTAGTGAACAAGATAACATTAAAGCTTTGAATGCTAGAGAAAAAAATATATATGATTCTTTGAAGAAAAGAGGATATATATTTGAAGATAGAAATCATGAGTTAAATGAGATGAAACGACAAATGAAAATTCATGAATATTTATGTGATATATCTGTGATTCATGTTATTTGTCCTACTATGTTTTGTAATATGAATTGTGTATATTGTTTTGAACCTTCTAAGGTTAGAAATCAACAAAAAGTTATTAGTGATAATCAATGTCAGTCTATTTGTGATTTTATATATAAAGTAAAAGAGAATAAACCAAATATAAAGCATCGAATTCAATTATTCGGGGGAGAACCTATTCTTCCTATTACCAAAGATATAAATATTAAAATTTTGTCGTTTGCTGAAAAAAATAATATTCCAGTTAGTATAATAACAAATGGAAGTCATGTGGAAAACTACATAAATATTTTTAAAAAATTTGAAAATACGATAGATTCCGTACAGATAACTATTGACGGAATTAAATTAATTCATGATTCTAGAAGAGTTTATAAAAATGGGAAAGGAACATTTGACGATATAGTTAATGGATTGGATTTATTAGTAAATACTAAAATAAGGCAAATAAATTTAAGAGTTAATATAAATCAGTATAATATTAACTACTTAAAAGAGCTTGAAGATTTTTTAAAATCAAAAAAATGGATAGATAGCCCTAATTTTAGATTCGATTTAGCACCTGTGACAGATCATACTGCAGATAATGCTGTGGACACAATATCGGAAGATGAGATTATAAAAAAATTAAATGAAAAGTTTCCAAATTATATGGAAAATAGATTATCAATGTTTAGAGTAATATCTCATATAATGAGAGGAACTTCTGAGAATGCAAAAAAAGATTTTGCAAAATACACGTATTGTGAAGCTAATAGAGGACAATATTATGTGTATGATCCAGAGGGTAACATATATGCGTGTCCTGAAGCAATAGGAAATCCCCAATATGCTATAGGATTTTATAACGATGAAAGAGTTAGTCTTAATAAAGAGGCATATTCAATATGGAGTAATAGATGTATATTGAACATTGATAGATGTTTGGATTGTGAAATTGCTCCGTTCTGTGGCGGTGGGTGTGCCTACGCAGCTATAAAAAATAATGGTGATATTAATGACCCTTATTGTAATAATGCTAAAGAAGTTTTAAGAGAATATATAAATTCGATTAAGTATAAATTTTTAGAGATGTAAATATGGTAGAAAATTTAAAGACTAATCATTACGTTAAAGAATATCTAGATGATGGAAGACTACTACTTAGTTTTGATAACGGGAAAAGGGTAAGAGTTACGCCAATTGTAGAAGAAATAATTAAAAAATTTGATGGTACAAAAAGCATAAATAAAGTAAAAAATGAATTAAATAATGAAGGATTTGAGATATCAGAATCAGAATTAGAAGATTTAATAAATAATAGATTAATAATGACTGGGGTATTTAGCGAATATAATGAAAGTAGTCAATATAAATTTTGGTTTCATTTACCAATAATAGATGGTGATAAACTAAAAATGATATTACCTGGATTTATATTTAAACCAACACTTATAATAATTTTGAGTATAATTTATTGTGTAATATCTCTAAAATATATAAAGGAATTTAATTGGATATATTTTATTAACGGAATAAACAGTATTAATTATTTTCTATTTTTTATATCATTTGGTTTAATCTTCGTAGTTCATGAACTAGGACATATATATTCATCTAAGTCACTTGATTGTAAAGTTGGTAATATTGGTATAGGAGTATATATGTTTAGACCTGTTATGTATGTTAACCTAAGTGATTCATGGAAATTAAGTAATAAAAAAAGGTTAATCATAGATTTTGCTGGGATTTATTTACAAATGCTTGTTGGATTATTTATGTATTTTTTTTCGGCGGTAATGATCCGAAATAACACTATGGATGCTCTAATTATATTTAACTTAATTCTTATAATATTTAATTTAAATCCATTTCTAAGATTAGATGGATATTGGATTTTGTCAGATTTTATTGATGAACCGAATATTCATGGTAGATCCATGAAATTATTAAATTATATTTATAATGAAAAAATATATAATAAAAGGAAAGCATATACAATGGAAAGTAGCAAGTGTGTGAAAGTTTATTCTTTGATGTATGCATTAGTGAATTTGACAATAATAATTTTTGGGATTATTAGAGTATTAGAAGTGGTTTTTGGAAAGAGAAATTTACTAGAATCAATTCGTTTACTTTTTTATGGAGAATTGTTTCTATTTCAAAGAATCAAAATTGGAGCAAATTTAATTATAGATATAATATCTTTAGTTTACATATCTTTATTGTTTGTTAAAATCATAAAAAAATATAAAAAATAGTTAGAACATGGGGGGGCTATATGAATGTAAATAAAAATAAGCAAGTTATTATATATTACTTTACTGCTTTAATATCAGGGTTTTGTATAATGGGAATTGAAACAAGTGCGACAAGAATATTATCTCCTTATTTTGGCTCAACAACTCTAATTTGGTTAATTGAAATTAGCTTAATAATGATTTGTATAGGAATTGGGAATTATTTTGGGGGTAAACGTGCAGATAAATTAGTAAAAACAAGAACTTGTGAGGAAAGGATTGTTAAAAATTTATTAATATCTTTTTTGTTCATATGTACGGTACCACTAACGTCTAAAATAGTTATAATGGGGTCAATAATATTGGCTTCTGAAGTGCAATTAGGGAATATAATTATGATATCTTCTATTATTTGCAGCATAGTATTATTTAGTGTTCCATTAATTTTTATGGGGACAATCTCTCCACTGCTAGCAAAAATAAGTATAACTTCTTTAGATGAAACTGGAAATGTAATGGGAAATTTATATTTATTCAACATATTTGGATCTGTGTTAGGAACAATGATACCAACTATATTAGTAATCCCCAAAATAGGCGTAAAAAGATCTTTTCTATTATTTGGAGCGGTACTAGCCATTATTTTGATATTATATAGCAAAAAAATAAAAAAGAACTTTTTATTAAATTCAATTATTTGTGTTTTATGGCTTTGTATGTCGTTATATTTATCAACAACAAGTCTAGCCTTTGATAAGCCTGTGCACGAAGAAGAGTCAGAATATAATTATATTAATGTATCACAAAATGATGATGGAAAATTAGCTTTAAAAACAAATGTATTTTTTGGCGCACAGTCAATAAAAGTTGATAAGAATAAAAAGAAATCAGGATATTATTATGACGAATTTGTTAAGATTAATAATTTACTTGATGATAAAGTCAAGCATAAAATCTTAATTATTGGTTATGGAACGGGAACTATGTCTACTTTGTTGCATAAAAATTTTGATAATTTTGAAGTTACAGGGATAGAAATAGATAGAAATATTGTCAACTTAAGAGAGCTTTATTTTAATAAAAGTGATGATAAAATTATAATTTCTGACGGAAGGAATTATTTAAATAGTACAGATGAAATGTATGATTTAATAATACTTGATGTTTATCAGAATATATCTATGCCAATAAACCTAACTACTAGAGAATTTTTTGAGGATTGTAAAGCGCATCTTAATAGAAATGGAATTATTGCATTGAATATAGGTTTAGGAAATAGCCTGAATTCTAATCTTGTGCTTGCCTTAAGTGGTACTTTGAAATGTGTTTGCCCTAATGTTTATAAATATAAAACCAAAAGTGACAATAATGTTATTGTATATGGTTCAGAAAAGAATTTAGAATTATCGTTAAAAGAGCAAAACAATAACCATCTTAAAGATGAGACTAAAAAGTTGTTTAAAGATTCTCAAAAAGTTGAAGATGTAAATAATATTTTATCTGATGATATTAATAATATTGAGAAACTTCAAGATGAAGAATTTAATAAAATAGTGAAAAATCAAATGAAGATTAGAAAGGATTGAGCGTAAATGGATGTAATTCAATTAGAAAATATTTCTAAAAAGTATAAAGAGACTATCGCTCTAGAGAATATAGATTTAAAAATAGAAAGTAATAGAATTTATGGTTTGATAGGAGTAAATGGAGCTGGGAAATCTACTTTAGTTAAAATAATTACTGGAAATATTTTTCCTACAAAAGGTTCTATAAAATTATTTAATAAATCTTTTTCAAAAGAACTGATAAAGAGTAGAGAACATATCAGTGCAACGATTGAAACTCCAAGTTTTTACTCCGGATTGACTGCAGAAGAAAATATAAGATTAGCTTGTATTGAACTTGGGATTGAATTTGGAATGGAGCAAAAGGAAATATTCCAACAACTAGAAATAATGGATAGCTTAAAAAAGAAAGCTAAAAATTTATCGCTAGGAACGAAGCAAAAACTTGGATTAGGAATAGCTTTTTTGAAAAATCCTGATTTATTGATTTTAGATGAGCCAACAAACGGAATCGATCCAATATCCGTATCAAAGCTAAGAAGAATTTTTAGAGATTTCATAGAAAAAGAAAATAAGACAATATTAATATCTAGCCACATATTAACAGAATTGTATGAGATAGCCACAGATTTCATATTTATTGATAAGGGGAAAATAATACAGGTGGTTTCAAAAACAGAATTAACGAAAGATTTAGGCACATCTGTTATAGGATATAGAGAAAATATCGAGGAAGTTTATAATATATTGAAAATAGCATGCCCTGAAAGAGAATATAGATTAAAAAATAATACTTTAGAGGTTCGAGGCATATATTCAAAAGATGAAGAGCTAGAAATTATAAAAAAATTAAGACTAAATAACTGTAAAACAGAAATAAAAAGAGATAATTTAGAAACATATATGATAAAATTAGTGGAGGGAGACAATGAAGAACTTAATTAAATTTAATGCAGAAAGATTGAAGAAAGATAAGTTTTTTTATGTGCTAATTTTAAGTGTAACATTGTTATCAATATTAAGTGGATTTCAAGATACCGTACAGGGAAATATAAGCAGTGGGTATGAAGGTTTTATAAAATCTTATTCAGATATATTTATGTCATTTTTCATTGCGGTTTATTGTGGATATTTTATAGGTAGTGATTTTTCTTCAAAGATTATACAAAGACAGATTTCTTCAGGAATTAGTCGAAAAGACATTGTAATATCAAAATTGATTGTATTGATGATTGCTTCTTTTATAATTGTTAACTTGTATCCAATTATAGTAGGAATAATGGGAAGCTTAAAGTATGGATTTTTACCAATCAAAGACTATAATAATATTCTTGAAATTGTAAGAATAATAATTATTTCTAATTTATGCTTTATGTCTTTAACGAGTATTTATTCTTTATTAGGATTTGCAACCCAAAGTATCGGAGAAACAATAGGGATCTCTTTAGCAATTCCAG
>NZ_JBKWZF010000077.1:0-6206 GCF_046991905.1 Finegoldia sp.
TGAATGCGGCGGGGGAGTATCCGGTGACGTTGTATACGGTGGATTCGGATGGGAACCGGTCGGAGGTTAGGGATTTGGTGGTTAGGGTGGAGGAGTAAGAAGATGAGATCATTATAAAAGAGGTTTACACTATTGTGATAGCGGGATATGTTGGTTTGACTTTTTGTAACGTTTCTTTCACAGTATCGTAAAGTAATTGCGGTAGATATAATATCGGAACAGATATAGGTTATGAGGTAACTAATGGTCGATATAGGCTTATCAAGGGATTAAGAAGCATCTGTAATAGCAGGTGTTTGTAAAGATAAGTTCAAAAAGATATAAGAGGGAGATTAGTTGTGATGATTATTACGAAGACACCGTTTAGAATGTCTTTCTTTGGTGGTGTAACAGACATGGAGAGTTTCTTTAAAAAGAATGGCGGAGCTGTTCTTTCTACAACTCTTGACAAGTACGCATATGTTACCGTACGCCACCTGCCGCGGTTCTTTGACTATTCTACAGATCTTACCTATTCCAGAATGGAGCATGTGAATAATATAGATGATATTCAGCATCCAGCTATTCGTAATGCCATGAAGATGCTTGATATGCATGAATTACGTTTAACATATGAAGCCGATCTTCCAGCTCGTTCTGGTTTGGGAACCAGTAGTTCTTTTGCTGTTGGGATGCTTAATGCTTTTTATGCACTAAAAGGAAAATATGCAGATAAGAAGAAACTCGCTGATGAAGCCATTTACCTAGAGCGTGTTCTTTGCGACGAAGCTGGTGGCTGGCAGGATCAGATCGCAGCATCTTTCGGAGGATTCAATAGAATCAACTTCAACGCAGATGGGTATGAAGTCCTTCCGGTCATCATCAGTCCAGAAAGAAAAAAGAGATTAAATAACAATCTGATGATGTTCTTTACCGGATTCACTCGCTTCTCTTCTGATGTTCAGAAAACAAACAATGTATTTGTGAAAGAGAAAGAAACACAGCTTAAAGAGATGCTGTCTCTCGTTGATGAAGCAGAAGCAGTGCTTGTTGATAAGGGAAAAGACCTTGATGATTTCGGTCGTCTACTTGATCATACATGGAAGTTAAAGAAACAGACAGGCTCATCTATCTCAAATGGAAGTATTGATGAGTGCTATCAGAAGGGAGTTGAAGCGGTGCTCTCGGTGGAAAACTTCTCAGGCTGGTGGTGGTGGATTCCTAGTATTTTACGTACAGCCAGAATATCAAGATTCTGTTATGGCTGCTATGCATAATCTGCTCTATGTACCATTTAAGTTCGAAAATGGTGGCACACGGGTAATTCATTATAGCCCTGAGGATTATATACCTAAAGTTGAAAAATAATGGAGGAAAAAATTTTGAAAATTGCAATTGTAGGTAGCTCTGGCTATATAGCTGGATTTTTACGACAACGACTTGAGAGTGATCCAGACATAGATCAGATTTTGAAAATTGCTCAAGATGATACAGCAGATGCAAAGATAAATCTTGCTGAGCCAGAAAATTTTGATTATAGCTGTCTGAATGGTATAGATTTTATTGTATTTACGGCGGCAATTTCAAGTCCCGATAAATGTGCTCAAGAATATGATTTCTGTTGGAATATCAATGTGACAGGAACATCTTATTTTATTTATGAAGCATTGAAAAGAAATTGCAAAGTCCTGTTTCTTTCAAGTGATGCGGTGTTTGGTGACATACAGGGTAAGATTTATGATGAAGGATCTTTAACGGATGCACAGACTTCATATGGGAAAATGAAAAAAGCAATTGAAGATGAGTTTAAGAATAATCCTCATTTTAAAGTAATAAGACTTTCCTATGTAGCATCTACAAAGGATAGGTTCATTAGTTATTGTTTAAAATGTATTGAGTCCGGCGATGAAGCAGATATTTTCCACCCATTCTATAGAAATGTTAT
This sequence comes from Finegoldia sp., assembly GCF_046991905.1. NCBI lineage: Bacteria > Bacillati > Bacillota > Tissierellia > Tissierellales > Peptoniphilaceae > Finegoldia > Finegoldia sp. Next base: position 1,925 of record NZ_JBKWZF010000077.1, read on the forward strand.
TGTGGTCAGTGATGTTGTTGATGTGGTGCAATGGTTTGCAAAGCACTTTGATGAGTATAAACCATTTGTGTTGGACGTTGCTGGTAAAGAATTGGTAAGTAGAGTACGTATAGCAGATGAACTGAACAGATACTTTAACGGAAAGTTAAAATATTCCATTACATTACCTGAGGGTGATTTCTATAAGAATCGCCCTAAGACAACACAGATGAAAAGTTTATATATGCAAGAATATGGAATTCTTGAAGATAACACATTTACTGAAAAAATTCAAAAAGAACTTACAGTTTTAAATAAGTAAATCATATAAAGGGAGAAAATAAAAATGAGTATAAAAGCGTTAATTACTGGTGTTACAGGTATGGTTGGTTCCCATCTGACAGATTTCCTTCTAGAGAATACGGATTGGGATGTTTTTGGTGTTTGCAGATGGAGAAGTCCACTCGATAATGTTGAACATCTGCTGCCTAGAGTAAATGCTGGGGATAGAGTGTTCTTTGAATATGCAGATCTTAATGATGAAATATCATTGCTCAAAGTCATCCGTGATATTAAACCAGATTATGTGTTTCATCTTGCAGCCCAGAGTTATCCGCTTACAAGTTTTACAGCTCCGATTGATACTCTGAACACCAATATCATCGGAACATGTCGTCTTTTAGAGGCAATTCATCTTGAGATGGTAAAAGATACATCCTACAAGCCAGTCATTCATGTTTGTGCTTCCTCTGAGGTATTTGGAAAAATCGCAGCGAAAAAGATTCCAGAGGGGGGAATCAATGAGGAATGCCCATTTGATCCGGCATCACCTTATGCGATTTCTAAGGTGGGAACGGATCTCCTTGGCAGATACTATGCTGATGCCTATGGTATGACAGTTATGACAACTCGTATGTTTACACATACTGGACCTCGTCGTGGAGATGTGTTTCATGAGTCTACCTTTGCAAAGCAGATTGCTATGGCAGAAGCAGGTCTTGTTGCTCCGATTATCAAGGTCGGAAATCTTAAGTCTATGAGAACATATGCAGATGTACGTGATGCAGTAAGAGCTTATTTCATGCTGGTAATTGTAGATCCGATTCCAGGAGCGTATTACAACATCGGTGGAGCATACTCTTGTGAGGTTGGAGACACTTTGAACACATTAATTTCCTATTCCATAATTAAGGAACAAATTAGTATTGAGACTGATATCGAGAGACTTCGTCCGATTGATGCAGATCTTCAAATACCAGATTGTAGCAAATTTAAGGCACATACTGGCTGGGAACCGGAAATTTCATTTGAAAAGACAATGCATGACCTTCTTGATTATTGGAGAGAAAGGGTAGGCAAAGGACATCAGTTTCTTACACGATAATTTACAGGAGGATGCATTTGAGATGAAAGTTGTAATTATGGCCGGTGGAAAAGGAACTCGTATTTCCTCTGTGGCAAGTGACATTCCAAAGCCGATGCTCAAAATTGGTGGAGTTCCAGTATTAGAGAGAGAAATCCGATGCCTGAAAGAACAAGGTTTTGATGATTTTATTATTACGGTAAGTCATCTCGGTCACATCATCATGAATTATTTTGGTGATGGCTCAAACTTAGGCGTACATATTGAGTATTTCATAGAGAAGCGCCCCTTGGGTAATGCAGGTGCTCTTTTTCGATTAAAAGATAAGCTAAAAGAAGATTTTCTTCTTTTGAATGCAGACGCGATTTTTGATATTGACTTTAATCGTATGGTTGCATACCACAAAGAAAAGAGGGGGCTGGTAACGTTGTTCACTCATCCAAATAGCCATCCATATGACAGTGGACTGGTTATAGCCGACAAGGATGGAGTAGTAGAACAGTTGCTGACGAAAGAAGATGTGCGACCAGAGTATTACCAGAATAGGATAAATGCTGGTATTCATGTTATGTCACCAAATGTATTAGAGCAGGAGGACTATACTCTTCAAAATGATCTGGATTATCAGATCCTAAAGCCTCTCGCAGGAACTGGAAAGATGTTCTGTTATGACAGTTCAGAGTATGTGAAGGACATGGGAACCCCAGAACGGTATGAAGCAGTTTGCAAAGATTTTGCAGATGGAGTGGTTGCTGGAAAGAATCTTAAGAGAAAACAGAGAGCGATTTTCTTAGACCGTGATGGAACAATTAATAAAAATGTGGGATTTTTAAGGAAAATAGAGGATTTTGAACTGATAGATGGTGTTGCAAATGCAATCGGTAAGATTAATAGAAGTAGGTATTTAGCCATTGTTATTACCAATCAGCCGGTGATTGCAAGAGGTGAAGTTAGTTTTGAAGAATTACAGGAGATTCATAATAAAATGGAAACTCTGCTTGGATTAGAGGGGGTGTACCTTGATGGTATTTACTTCTGCCCTCATCATCCACGCAAAGGACATGTGGGTGAGGTTAAGGAATTAAAAATAGACTGTGACTGCAGAAAACCGAAGCCTGGAATGCTTATAAAAGCTGCGGAATGCTTAAACATTGACCTTAGTATTTCTTGGATGATTGGCGATAGTGAGAATGATGTTAAAGCAGGTCAAGCTGCAGGATGCAAGACAGCACTTATTGGAAATGATGAGTTCAGTCAGAACATAACAGGTAATAACTTACTTGGAATAATAAATGAAATATTGGGGGATTGAGTATGTATTAGAGAGTAAGTTGCAGAAACATGTGTAATTGTTAATTAAAAGATATCGAGTACTGAAGAGCGTAGAGTAGGATATTATTAATATGTAGTTTATCATGCAGGTGTTCTATGAGAATGGAGGAAAGCCTTTAAGTGCTGGTAATGATGGCTCAGCAGCAGGTTAAGAGTTTATTTCAGGAATGCTAATAAAGAGATTTTAGGTTTCACATCCAGTCAGTGCATAGTATGCAGACAGGTTAAAAATTATAGTTCCAGTAAGAGGGACTGTACTTGCTAAGGATCTCTAGCATGTGAACTGATTATAATATCGCCGGTCGCACTCTAGGCACTTACTTCTCCATACATAAATTATGTAGGTGGCTACAGCATATTCGCACAGCAGTATTTGGTTATGGTCGTGAAGAAGATGTGTTTCTTAGAATCTCTATATCTGATAATAGCAAGAATGTCATAAGCGTAATAGTCTGGGATAAAAAGCATTGGTTTCACCGGAGCAAAAGACGAAGAAATTGCAGGAGTTGTAGATGTTGATGTGAAAGCAGGGAAAACAGAAACATGTATGAACCAGGAAATTCAACTGCCGATATACCAATGTTTTTGCTTGATGCTTGAAGAGCATTTCTTTGGAAAATGAGGAGTTTAGATGACATGGGCTTAAATAGAATGCCATTCATGAATTCATATATAGACAATATCACAGAGCAAGAAGCAATTGCTTATATAGAGGATTGTATCAAGACAAGAAAAATTGGACATGTCATCACACCAAATGTTGATCAGATTATCCGTATAGAAAGAAATTCATATTTCAAAAAGATTTGTAATAATGCAGAACTTTTATTAACAGATGGAACGCCATTACTTTGGATCGCAAAACTTTATGGCAGACCAATTAAAGAAAAAATATGTGGCTCTGACTTAGTTTCAGATTTGTGTGGAGTTTCTGCAAAAAAAGGATATTCAGTTTTCTTGCTTGGAGCGGCAGAAGGTGTTGCTGTAAAAGCGGCAGAAAATTTGAAACGGAAATATCCTGGATTAAATATAGCTGGTACATACTCACCACCATTTGGATTTGAAAAAGATCAATATGAAATTGACAAAATAAATAAAATATTATTAGATTCAAAGGCGGATTTATTGTTCGTGGGAATGGGAGTACCAAAGCAGGATATTTTCATTTATGAGAATATGTACAAATATCAAATTCCAATGTCCTTTTCGATTGGTGCAACTATCGATTTCGAAGCAGGTGTACAGAAACGAGCACCGAAGTGGATTAATAAAATTGGAATGGAGTGGCTATACCGGCTTTGTAGTGAACCGAAGAGAATGTTTAAACGTTATATTATTGATGATCTTCAGATTGTTAGACTTGTATGGAAGTATAGGAAAGTGAAATGAATTTAATAGATCAGAATATATTGATTTTTTCGAGATCAACTCAGCACGGCGGAACAGAAAACCTTGTACTTCAATTATGCGATGTATTTAGAGGAAAAGTGAATAAGGTAATTGTTTGTGCCGCAAGTGGATTTAATTTAAAAAAAGTTGAAGAGCTAGACGCATTGTTTTACGAGATTCCAGATATAGAAAATAAAAATCCAGCTATCGTACTACAAG
>NZ_JBKWZF010000078.1:0-5991 GCF_046991905.1 Finegoldia sp.
CCCTTTGCTTGTTCAGACTTTGACGGCAGAAACAGCCAGCATCATAGGCCGTCTCAATTCTTCTTCCATATCCTTGATCTTTTGCAGCATCTCTTTAGTCGGTTGAGGCTCTATCACATTGGTTATGGTAAATCCGGCCTGCAATAGTCCCTGCAATATGGAAGTTAAAGTATGATGGAATTTCACTACCGTTTCTCCCAAGAAAGAGGTTTCCCGGTATCCTTCAGTGAAATAATGATCTACCGGCCAGTGCTGTGCGGTTCCTGCTGTGTTGTAAAACCAATCTTCGGTTCCATGTGCCGTAAATATCGGATGTTCCATTGTAAACACGAATGTTCCTCCTTGGGCTAATGTACGGTACACCTTTCGGAATATCTCTTCTAAATTTTCAATGTAGTGTAAAGCCAGTGAACTGACAACTACATCAAAGCGATTCGACGGATAATCATAGTCTTCTATCCCTATCCGGTGATATTCTATTTTGTCGGACTCCTTCTTTTTTTCAGCCTCTTGTAGCATTTTCTCAGACAAATCAATACCAACCACATGGCTTGCTCCTTTAGAAGCTGCATACATGCAGTGCCATCCATAGCCACATCCCAAATCAAGTGTCCGTTTCCCTTCAAAATCAGGTAATATCTTTTCCAGTGTCGGCCATTCTCCCGCACCTTTCAACCCTTCTTTTGAGCGTAGCATCTCGCCATATTTCTCAAAGAAGGATTCTTTATCGTAAACATTCTCCTTCATAAATTATTAATCGTTTCTGTTTATACATCTTGCCCTGCATTTCACCTATGCATTAACCGCTGAAGGGGCAAAAGTACGAAAGATAATCTGCTGATTATCGGAATAGATCGTATTTTTGTGCCGATATCCACTTTGCTTTTCTTTGATCCTGAGAATTTTCTATAAAGTTATTAACAGGATAAATTGTTGATATATAGGTGGTATCTCTTTTTAAATAGGCTTTGTGAACAACTTCATAGAGAGTCGTTGCCTGCTTTGAGACATCTTTTTGGATTCGTTGTTGGTGGAAACTTGTCAATGGCTTTAAATACACTCATAGCGAAGTTAGATACTAAATCCAGAAGCACTTCGACTAAAGTTCTTTTCATCCCTTTGGAAAGTAGCTTTCTTCATCTGACTTTCTTCATCTTAGCAGCTGAGATTTACATCTTAGCCGCTAAGATATAGATCTTGGCTGTCAAGATGCACATCTCGGCTGCTAAGATGAACTTAAATTACTTTCTTTCTCTGTTTCTCATTTAATGCTTTAGCACTTTGGAACGGGTAGTATCTTATTTAAGAACTTGCTTCTTAGCTTCCTTTTCACTACAGAGTATACAGAGAGAATCCCTTTTATTTTTCTTATTGAACAGCTTTTGAACGAAGTTATTAACAGGATAATTATCTGGCTATCTGTGGTTTGTTTTGTAGTAAGCAGGTTTTATGAACAGGTGTGAATAAGGAACTTGTTGATAACTGGGAGAGGGGTATTAATCAAACAGCCTCAGAATTGATTCTGAGGCTGTTTGAGTGATCCGCCTGGGATTCTCTTGACAGAGTTACCACGCTGATATTTAAAACTTTATATTTTTAGTTTCAAGCATATCCCATGATTTAACCCACTGATTTGCTACGTGCTTTTGCGGTAGTTTGCTCATGGAGAATACTAGGTGCAAAGATAAACATATTTGTTGATTTATCAAATTTCGAGAGCATATAGGCATTATAATTATTATAAAGTAGTAATAGCCTCTTTTACTACATCATTTAACCAATTGTGTCCAATTGCAAAATTACGAAAAGCCAAAAATTCATTATCATTATCATTGGCTTCATTAACAAAACGTCTGACCAATATATTTATAGCCTGCTTTTGTTCTTCTGGAGTTGAATTATGAACAAGCTCTGAAATTATTTCTCTCTTAAATTTATCAATAATTTTTTTTCTACTATCATTTAAATATTTACGGTCTATTCTACATGTTTCTATTGTATATTTATAATCTTCGTTATCAGAAGTTATTTTCCCATCTCTTTCAAATATCAAGTAAGGACTTGGATCTGATTGCTCTGGATTTATTAACTTTGGTTGCTCTTGAAGATTATATTTGTTGGATGATATAGTATTGATGCTTTTTAAATTTTTTGTACTAGGGCATTTAGCTCGCTTTCCTTTTATTGCGAAGTTTATGCCTTTATAATTATTGCAATAGTGGCACGCTAATAAAAGATTATCCCAACTATATGCTAACCAGTAGTAAATTTGCTTAGGTCTAAAATGTTCAATATGATATTGTTCAACCTTTTGTTCGCAAAAAGCACATTTGTTGTTATATATAAGCACTAATCTATCTCTAATATCATCAGTTTTATATCGATCATTGTAAGGTGCTTCATTAATATAATGTTTCTTTGCTATTAGTTCTAATCTCCTTTGGTGTGTTAACTTATCATCACCAATAACTAGTGATGGTGGTATTACTGCTAAGTCTTTATTGATCTTCTTCATTTTGATATTCTTCTAAAATGCTATCTATCAAAGAGTCAATTTCGTTCTCACTAATAAAATTCTTACCTTTTTCTTTTTGTTCTTGTAACTTTGAAATAAGTTTCTTGTTTATTTTATACAATAAATAAGTGTCGTTAGTATCGGAATTATTATCATCTGTGTCTAATCTGGAATCTTCCAATCCAAACAGAGAAGAAGTTACTAAAGTATTCATCATGAGATGATCTAAGTCCTTTCTATAATAGGGTTCACTCACTTTTGTTATGCCGTTCACTCTATATGTTCTAAATATAATAGAATCGTCTGATGCACCTTGAATAATTGTAGGGCTGTGCGTCGTAAATATGAACTGTATATTTGGAAATATATTTCGTAACTTACTAACAATTATTCTTTGCCATTTTAAATGCAAATGTTGATCTATTTCATCGACTAAAACAACACCTTTCGTTTTGAATATATCGTCGCTATTATTTTTATATAAACGATACAACAAATCACAGACAAAAATAATGATACTCCTATATCCTTCTGATAATTGATATATACCTAGGAAACATCCTTTTTCCTCAAAAAAAACCTTACTCCCTTCAATGTGAGTTTTAACGTTTCTTTCGAGTAAATTAAATAGAATGTCTTCTAATTGTTTAGTTGCAACTTTTATTTTTAGCTTATTTTCTTCAGCTTGTTCCTCTTCCAATTTTAGATTTTTCAGCCATTGCTCTGGGCTATTTAGTGTAAGATCATTATTGAATAATGACATGAAACCATATTTTTCAGAAGGATCAGCATTATATCTTCCGCGATGTGTACCATAAGCATAAAGATTATCAAGATATATTGCATTAGAAATATTATATTGATGCCCCCACTCATCAATACCATATAGATCGCTATTATTATCCAATATATCGGATGCAATTCCTGTATCCCGCTTTTCAGTTTTATATTTGATATAATTTCCGTTAAAAGCAAGATATATTGCCATTATTATAAGTGACTTTCCGTCACCATTTTCTCCAAGAAAATATATTTCTTTTGATTTTTCTAGGTCAATATCTACTGGCTCTTTTATTGATAGAAAATTCCTGATATGTAATTCTTTAACATAGCACGCATTAAAGCTATATCCTTCAAGCCATGTTTTGAATTGATCAAAAGTTAAACTTAAAGCTTTATGAAATTCATTTTTCTCACATATACTATAAAACTCATCATTCGAGAGTTCTTTGTTTGTAAATCTAGAAAACCTTTCTAATAATACTTTTTTAAATAATTTTCCAACTTTAGGATTATAATATGCAACGGAGAAGTCATAAGGTACTTCATTTTTTCTCCTATTTGTCGGTTCTGTTGCTTCTGCAACCACTAAAGCACTGCGAATATTAGTAAGCTGTTTGTCTTTAGAATCAATATAAAAGACACCTTTCATGTTATCTTTTGAATACTTAGTTGCAAAGTCTTTTACAACCCCTCCATGAGTAAAGATCAGAGCTAGTAATGAAAATATTTTCTTTTCTATTGGATATTTTTGAATTTCAATCCAATAATCAGGAATTGGATCATCTAGAGAGTTGATACCAAGAAATGAACGCAAAATTCTTTCATTAATTTTTGCTTCCTTATTCTTATATTTCTGTATAGTATCAACACTATATATAACATCTAATGCTTGGACTATATCATATTTAGTCCATGATGTCCTTAGTTCTGTAAAATCTATCTGAATAGAATCCATGATTATACTTTTTTATAAGATATAATAAGCTCATTCACATCTAATTGGTTTTCATCAGAGCGTCCCATTTTGCTGTGAATATATTCCCTTGATTGTAAATCGCATTTATATCCTTTTCCCAAGACTGAACTCCCAATGTTTAATATTTCTTCTTGACTAATCATTCCATTATTGCTGTAGCTTAGGACTAAATGGGATTCCCTATTTTTAACCCCTTCAAATAATAATTTGAAAGCATTTCTCACCTCTTTCTTCTTATCAAAAGGGGATTGATGCCGATCATCCCTATACCGACCTTTATACTTTATAATGGGGTGGTCATATCGGACTAAAGTTTCTATAGCATGATAAAACCTTGAGTAATGAACCGTGCTATATGGTGGGTCTGCATAAACGATAGAATTTTTTTCTATTACTCGAAGACAATCCATATAGTCTAGTGATGTTACTTTATATTCAAAATTAGTTTCTATATTTAATGTGGAAATTAACTCTTCAAATTTTTTAGAAAACAAATTCCATATATTTTTATGACGATATATTAAAATATCATTCATATTAGATTCAGTAACATCTCGATATTGCGCAAAATGACCTGTACTTTGTGATGCATAAGACATTGAAAAGATTAAGGATGATAATATTGCATAATACGAAGGTGTACCAATATAATCTTCTGCTATTGCTCTAATAGAATCTATCCATACACATTGTTCAAATGACCAATATGTACCAGAATAATATTTTGTGAATAGGTTAAAACCTATTCCAAAATCAAAACTAATCAGTTCTTGTTGAGCTTTCTCAAGTTGCTGTAACTCTTTATAGTTGGTGATTTGGGTATAATTAAATTCTAATTGAGGATATCGTTCTTTGAACTCTGCGACTAAAAAACAAACACGTTTCTCAATCTCCTGTATTTGTAGAGGCGGAATTAAACGATTTAGATTTAGCAAATACGTATTACTAAATATGGCTGAGTATTGCTGTATATCGTTTGCATGTATATTATATTCGTCTTTTAAAGATGCGGAAATTATAGATGTTCCTGAAAATAAGTCACATAGCCATTCGGAATTCACATTTAGATTTTGAATTGATTCTGTTACATATTCCAATATTTCTCTTTTGGCTCCCATATATTTGATTAAATGGGGTATATTTTGACTATTAATCATAAACGTAAGTTAATTCTATTTCAATTATATGCAAATATAGAGAAAGTTTTCCGCTTTCTCGCTGGATTTGAGATTTTATGTATGCAAAATATAGTATCTCTCCTTATAATACTTTTAAAATTTGAACAGATACTTTTACCGTTTGGGCTTTCTCTGTTTTCTCTTTTTGGGTTTAGGCATTTGCTCTTCTAATGTAGAACTCAATGTAAAGTCTACTCCCAATGAAAAGATAGATAACAAGGAATCACCGCCATTGTTGTTTTGTTGATTGTTAGAATGTTTGTTTTCCATCTTGCTATCAAGATTGCAAGAAATATTGTTTTCTTTTTCAGTGGATTGGAATATATCTTTTTTCTTTTCACCAGTAAAAGTTTGCGTCTGTAATTCAAGTTGTGAAGAGATAGAATCGTTTTTCATTGTGTTGTGGTAGTTAAACGATTCGTAATGTTGGCGGTCGTAACCAAAGAGTTTATCAAAGCCCTGTTCCGCTTGTTGGAACAGGTTCACACGGTCAAAACCTCCTTTGATTATCCCGTTCTTGGTATTCTTATGATTGGTAA
>NZ_JBKWZF010000079.1:0-5909 GCF_046991905.1 Finegoldia sp.
CTTCTACATCCTTTGTTCCTACAAGAGGTCCGAACACGTCTCCTATACCGTCTTTAAGGACTTCTGCTCCAAAAGTAGCACGAATATATCCCGCTTTATCGCATCTTTCTGTCATATTCTCTCGCCACATAACATACATTTTCCCATTGTCATAGAATAGTGTAGGATCAGAGTTGTAACCTTTTGCTGGCTGTCCTTGCACCTGATAAGCTACTATCCAGTGTGTAGGAGGGTTGTTCGTCCCATTGTCTCCATAACAGAGTATTGGATTCTCTGTCTTGTCGTTAGCAGCATAATAAGGCGTATAGACCATCCACCACTTATGACCAAGATAACCTTCAGGAACATACCTTACACAAGGATGTACAACATCGCCATGATTTATATCATCTTCAAAAGGCTCATGAATACATTCTACGCCGCTTGGCATTATTCCACATTTCTCTCTCTTATATATATGATATTGAATTTTCCGATAAATAGACAAAAAATATCGCACAAATTTCATAATTATGATAACATACTATTTTTGAGACAGCGATTTGAGCAGATAATCAACTGATTGGGAGCGCAATTCAGTCAACGTTTTCTCAACATTTGAATAATCAATATAAGAATCAAAAAAATCGGGATCAAAAATATAATTTTCAGTAACTAATCGATTCTCTAAATGTAACAACGATAATAAAGAAGTGAAACGCGTTTTACCTCTATTCTCATTACAAATAACAAGAAATTGTTTATGAAAAATAATAGAAAACACCATCCCATGAAAAGAATCAACAACTACAAATTTTGCGTTTTTTATTGAGCTGATCCAAGTTGATATAGGTTTATATAAATGAAATTTAGATTTCCCCCTTACATAAAGTTCAAACCTTTCACTATGTAAGTAATCACAAATTCTATTTATTAGCAAATCCTTTTTAGGATTTGAGTCTAATACATATGTCACAATTTTATCACTACCTTTTTTTGTATTTACTAATATGTCATAATCGGATTTCTTTAGTAACAATGTTGGATCAACAGTTAATCTTGCATTTATTTGAAAAATTCTATTGCACATTTCAACCCCAGAATCTTCTCTCACAGAAACAGAAGAAAACCCTTGAAGCAATTTAGAAACTAATAAAGTATCTTCTTTTGTACCTTTCCAATTATCAGTGCCAAATGATGCAGAATATGCTATTAACTTAACCGATGAGTTTTGCACACAACCACCAAAGAAATCAAGATCCGCCTGTCTAACATTTTCAATTCTCCAAATCTGATCGCTTCCAAACACCACAGCTTCAAATTTATTACTATTTATATAGTTGCTCAATTTAGAGCTCAACCTAAATATTTCGCTCCGACATAGATGATTGTTTAAGAACCTATTAAAGTCGCGGCAACAAATATTATAATAAATCCATCGAATAAAATTCTTGCCAAATTTAGTTTTTTCTTCATTCCATCGTCTGTCAAGAAGTTCTGTGTCATACCCATTTGCACACAAAAAATGATTTAAAGCCCACAATTGTAGAATCCATCCATAATTAGGCTCAAAAGGTAATGTTATTATACCTATTTTCTTTTTCTCCATAACATAATTAAGTAATCTAAATGAAAATTTATTAGATGTAAAAAGATATTATCTTTAAGTTTCTGCATCTTCGAATAATGGGTATTTTTCTTAATACACTTAGTCAATTCCATTTTATCCTCCAAATATTCTTTCCAAAAAATCTTACTATTGCTACTTTCAATTTCGTCAACAAAAATATTTTTATTACTATTATATATAGGAGTAAAAAAATGTTCAGCTATAGGGATAAACCCTTCCATTTCTTTTATAAAAGATAAAGCCTTGAATGATAATGCAAAAACTAAACTTACACCTTTATCGTCATTAATTTCTCTATTTATACTATCTATATTCCAAAAATCACCAAGGAGAAAGTCAGAATTAGATTTAAAATTTCTAGAAGGACATTTGTAGCACGATGATCTTAGATATAAATTTTGTAAAAAACCTCTTAAAAAGACGTTTTGTTAAAGAACATCATGACACAAAATATTATCTTTAGATGGTAAAACCGAATTTCTGTCTGACCTAAAAACAGACTTTGTACGAATGATGAAACTGTATTTTTTCCAACCTGCCATTTTATCTCTAAATGAGATACCGGATAAATTCGGTATTTCATTTAGAGATAACGAAACCGTATTTTTTCTAATTCTGTCCCTCGGGCAAAGTATATGTTTAAGATAATCTCTCCAGACGAGTGGGCTTGGCACTCCATGACAAATCACATCAATAGTAAGTAAATTGGGGTAATCTTTTCGCAAAAATCTTTGTAAACCTGCTATTTGACATGGCGTTCCTGTAAAAAGCACTTCTCTACCATTTTTCAAAAACAATTCAGCTTTTTTAAAATTATTACCTATTCGTGATTGAACATATTTTGAACCTCTAAAAGTTTCAAGACCCTCAATAGTATCGGTGAAATCATGGACGACTTCCCATTGTTCATTAAATCGAGCACCAAAAACCACTCCACCGTTGTTAATTATCCGTTCTGCAATCATCGAAAAGATCCCACCGGACGAACTCTTTAATCTTACTTTCTCATTTGTATTCTTTGCTGCAAAGACCTTTAGTGGCTTTCGAGGTTCAGCCTGATTAATCACAGGACAAGCCATTTCACATAACTTACAATCGATGCATTTTGAAGTGTCAACATGAGGATAGAGAAACCCTTTTTCATCTTCATGCATAGCAATACATTGTTTAGGACAAAGTGCAGCACAAGCTGTACAACCACAGCAGTTATATTTATCGGTGATAAAAATCATTTTTTATAAAAAGTTTCATTAACGGAGACAACATTAATTTTCTCTCATTTCTATTCATCCCAAACTTACAAAATAGTGGAATATAAACTACTGAGAATATCATTATCCCTATGACAAATTGTGAAAGAGTCTCAATAGGGAAAAATCTCAATATAATTATTGAAACGGAGCAAATAATGATAGGAATCATACTCATTTTTGATATTTCTATCCAAAATCTCTTAATGTCTATTCCTTGTTTACGCTGATAATAAATATTCATAATAAGTATTTGTCCTACGATTAATGCTCCAGATATTGCAGAAGCACACCCTATACCTCCAAAATATTTCGTTAATGGAATTTGTAAAACAAAACTGCCTAATGCTATGATTATATAAATCATTGACCTAAATTTCATTTGATTTCTTGCTTGAAGGATTGTTATTCCTATATTTTGTATTAATGGAACCGTCAAAGGAACAAAGAATAACAAAGCTATATAATAGGCATCAGCATATGATTCTCCAGCCCAAAAAGAAATGAATTGCCGCCCAAATACAACAAAGCCAGATAGAATAAACGCTAAAATAGTATATTGGATTCTTCCTGTACGCAAAAATAAATCAGAAATTTCTTTCTCATTATTGCTTTTAGCAACCATAGCCATTACTTTAGGCAGGAACACACCTGATATAGCTGTAGAGAACATCATATACATTCCCTGCAACTGAATAGCGACAGAGAACACGGCTACGGCTAGGGTTCCGACTAAAGCGCCAAGCACAAATTGCCCAGTATTCCAATATATCCTATCCATTATTACATTCAAAAAAATCCAAAAAGAATATATTGCTACTTCTTTCAAAAAGGATCTATTTATCTTGCCAAAAACAATTTTTATCTTAATTCGATACTTACAATAAAAGACATTCAACAGTAAGACAATTATGTTACAAATGGTGACAACAACAACCATTGCAATTGCTTTGTATCCTATACTTAACAAATAAATCATAACTATCGTATTTATACATATTCTAAATATTTGTACTATCCTCAAGAATATAAAGTCCTCATATGCAGTTATTATTGCTCCATATATACTAAGCGGAAATGTTACTGCTAGATTTAGCACCATCAACAATATTATTGTTCGAGACTCTTCTATTTCAACAGCAGTTAATGTTTTTCCAAAAATATTAGATACATTAAAATATAACAACAACCCTACACCCAAAGCCATTATGCCAATCACACTATAAAGAACCGTGAACATTCCAAACATAGAATACTGTTCGTTCATTTTACCTTCTGCTCGAAACTTGGCCGTATATCGAATAACTGCGTTTCCAAAGCCTAAATCTAACATGGATAAATATGCAATTAAAGATGCCGCAAGTGAATATAACCCATATTCATTTTGACCAAGCATACGTAGCATATATGGAGTATATGCGATTCCAACCAGAGCATTTAGACATAGAATTACATAATTTAGTATTGCTCCAGCTTTTAGTTGATTAACTGCCATTTTTCTTCTCAAAATTTAGCACATGCTTTTTGGGGGATACTTAATATATAATCCACTCTAGTTCATAGTTGTCAAATTCGTTGTCCTTAATTCCTTTAGTATCATAAATCTCGATCATCTATAACTATTTTTCTTTCATTATCCTCCATTTGAAGACCTCAATGCTAGACATTTTAAACTCTTTCCATTCAGCAACAAAAAGAAAGGGGAACTACATCAAGAGGTAGTTTTATACACATATTCTTACAATACACTATCTTATCACCTATGCATTGACCACGTTCCAATATTTCGATTTGCTAATGCTTCAATAATCTTATCAATACCAAAACTGGAACTTCACGCATATCTCTATTTTTGACTTATATGCAAACCTCACATTGCGATCGTTTTACCCTTATCAAGATTGTTTGATTACCTTATTTTAAATCGAACAGAACACAAATACTGTTTTTAAAGTCAACAATATTATTCCAATAGAAATATCAAATATAGAGTATATCAGTTTAAGCTACCAAATTAACCACCACATCAAATCAGTAGTCACGAAGCGACAATTAATATAATTCGCCAATCAAGTAAAAGTTTCCTTTGATTAAAGTGTCAGTGCGCTTAAGTAACTAATATTATCTGGAAAATGGCTAATCTCTACGGAAAATATCACGTGTAAATACCTTCCCCTTCACATCATCCAGGCAAACATCATAACGGTTGGCAATGATGGCATCGCTCATCCCTTTGAACTTGACCAGGTCATTAACCACCATACTGCCAAAGAATGATGTACTGTCTTCCAGCGTAGGTTCATAAATAATGATCTGAGCCCCCTTGGCCTTGATGCGTTTCATCACACCTTGTATAGACGACTGTCGGAAATTGTCGGAGTTTGATTTCATCGTGAGGCGAAATACGCCTATTACAATTTGTTGTTCTTTCTGTGCGTCCCACTGGCTGGATGCGGTGTAATAACTTGTTTTCCGCAATACCTGGTCGGCAATGAAATCCTTGCGGGTACGGTTGCTCTCTACAATGGCCGACATCATATTCTGGGGAACATCAGTATAGTTAGCAAGCAACTGTTTGGTATCTTTAGGCAGGCAATAACCACCATAACCGAAACTGGGATTGTTGTAATGGGTACCGATGCGCGGATCGAGTCCCACACCCTCTATGATGGATTGGGCATCCAATCCTTTTACTTCAGCGTATGTGTCAAGTTCATTAAAGTAGCTAACACGAAGGGCGAGATAAGTATTGGCGAAGAGCTTCACCGCTTCTGCCTCTTTGATACCCATAAAAAGAGTCGGGATAGCTTCTTTGATAGCTCCCTCTTGTAGCAAAGCAGCAAACGTTTTGGCAGCTTGTTCAAGCATGGAGACATCAGCAACTGCTTGAATAGCCTCGTTCTCTGTACCAAACTGGTTACCATTCATCATCTTAGGAGAGCCTACAATGATGCGGCTGGGATAGAGATTATCGTAAAGTGCCTTGCTCTCGCGAAGAAACTCGGGAGAGAAAAGCAAGTTAAGCTGCTTGACTCCTCGCTGTGCATACT
>NZ_JBKWZF010000080.1:0-5551 GCF_046991905.1 Finegoldia sp.
TTTCAGACAAGATGTTATTTGACGACGAAGAAAAGATGAATGAGGCACACTTAAAGCTTGATCAAAAACTTGAAAGTGTATCTGATCGAATTGCAAGGTTAAACAAAGATAAAAACGCAGGTGCCGATACAGTGGCACGAAGTGTCGGCATGTCTGCTTTAGCTTTAAGGGCATCTAAGAAAAGAAAGCAGTATGCGTCTCGTTTAAAAAATGATGAATCGTCCATGATCCATAAGGTTAAGGAGCATAAGTTTAATATTGAGGACGAAGCGACTAAGCGAGTCGATCAATTGAACGCAGATAGAAATATGGCAGTTGAGACCGCCAATAAGACAGCTAAAGCAGCTTCCAAGGCAAAGAAAGCTAACAAAAAAGCTAACCAAGCTTACCAAAAAGCTAGAAACAAGAAAAAAGCGAGAGAAGCATATTTAGAATCAAAAGGCACAACGTCAAACTCACTATCCATAAAAGAGAGAATAAGCAATGCGGTGAAGAATCCCGGTCAAGCGATAAAAAAGGTCGGTGAAAAAGGGGGAATAAAAATTTTTGCCCTAGGTATTATCATCGTGCTGCTTATTTTTGTGCTTTTTTCGTGTGTATCCTCGTCTCTGGTAGGTATCACCTATTTAGGCAACACCTCCTATCTTGCCGAATTTATCGACGTTACAGAGGCAGATAAGTACTATATGAAACAAGAGGCAGAACTGCAGTGGGAGATTCAAAATATAGAAAGAGTCTATCCGGGATTCGATGAATATATCGTCCAAGACGATGCCATCGGTCACGATCCCCATTTGCTTATTGCTTATCTCACCGTAAAATATGAAGACTTCAAACTGAAAGATGTTACCGGTGAACTTGATAGTATTTTTAAAGAACAATATCAATATAATGTCGTCAAGAGAACAGAAGTACGCTATCGCCGTAATGGCAGCCCATACTTGTATAAGATTTTAGAGGCAACTCTATATACTAATGATTTAGAAACAGTACTTCGATCTCGTCTGGGAGGAGAAGATTTCACAGGAGAGATTGGCGATTTCGGAAATGGTCAATTTGCACAGCCTTTAAAGAACATGAGTATTTCTTCTCGTTTCGGACCTCGAAGGGCACCGGTACCTGGAGCTAGTACCTATCACAGAGGGGTGGACTTTAGAGCTTCAATAGGCACACCAGTTTATGCTTCTGAAGCAGGTAAAGTTGTAACAAACAAATTCAATCGCTTCCGTGGTTGGTATATTGTTGTGGACCATGGTGGTGGTCTAAGAAGCTTATACCAACACTTAAATGGTAGGGCTCCTAAACCGGTAGGTTCAAGTGTTCAGCGTGGAGAGCTCATCGCCCACACAGGAAAAAGTGGGATCGGTTCAGGTCCACATTTACATTATGAAGTTCATGTCAATGGCAAGCCCGTCAATCCGCTACCTTTTATTCAAGGCAATGGAAGGCGTAAGCCAAAGCCCAAACCTAATCCACCGTTAACGCCGCCACCTTCGACTCCAGAAATCTCTGGTGGTTCAGGAGACTCAGACAAAGTAACAGACCTTGAAAAGTTCGATATTTATATGGAATCTAAAGGTAACTTCATGCTCTTTGAATCTCCTATAGAAAGTGATTGGAAGGGCAAGATATCACGAATGTTCGGTTGGAACGTTATAAACAATAAGGTTACCCTTTATAATTGGTTAGATATTAATGCCGGAGGTGGAAAGGTAATTGCCGTAAATAACGGTACCGTATCTTCAAGCAGTGACGGATTAACTTTAACCGACGACACAGGATGGAAAATTAAATATAAAGGAGTTAGCCCGACAAAGAGCGGAAAAGTAAAAATTGGCGATCAAATCGGAACAGCGTCTGGAAAGCTATCTATTCAGATTATTAATGACCAAAATCAAATATTAAATCCCTACTTTCATCTATGGTCGGAAAGTGGTCAGGTTCAATACAAAATGTACAATCCACGACCTAATACCAATATAGGCTCTCTTGATTTCAGCTCCGGAGGAGGTTGGGGTCAAGGCGGAGCTATGCCCAGTGAGGCTCAGCCAATAGGTGATTATTTTATAGCGACTGCTTATACTCCTGATCCTAAAGAAAATGGAGGTTACAGTGGAACTGCCATGGGAACAAAGCTTGTTCGTGGTGTAGTGGCAGTGGATCCTAAAGTAATTCCATTAGGAAGCGTCCTTTGGGTAGAAGGGTATGGTGTCTGCCGTGCAGAAGATACAGGTGGAGCTATTAAAGGCAAACGCCTTGATTTGCTATTCGAAACTAAAAAAGAAGCCTACAATTGGGGGCGTCGAAAAGTACGTGTAGCTATACTTCCAAAAGGCTATAAGCCTACAGGCAATGGAGGAAATGTCAGTGAACGACGAATTTCGATTTTAAAAGAAGCACAACGTTATGGAGGAGTACCTTATGTTTGGGGCGGAACGAGCCCTAGAGGTTTTGACTGTAGTGGCTTTATACACTACGTATATAAACAAAAAGGTATTAATATCCCAAGAGAAACAGTATCTCTATACAATGGCGCTAGAAAAGTATCTGCGGAGCAAGCAAAACCTGGCGATATTGTGTTCTTCCATAGAACTTACAATACCAGTAAGCCAATTTCTCACGTCGGCATCTATATTGGTAATGGGAAGATGATCCATGCTTCAACTCGGGGTGTAAGAGAGGCGGATTTAAATTCAAGGTATTGGAGAAGTAAACTTGTAGGATTCGGAAGTTATTTACCGTAAAAGGAGACAAAATGACAATTGAAAGAGTGCTAAAAAAGAAAACGAAGATTCAAAAACTCGAATCAAAGATTGCTGATATGCAAGAAGAGTTAGAAAAATTAAATGATGAATACTATGCCAATCTCGGCAAGGAAGTTGAAGAATTGTTTGTTGAAAAGGAACTAGATCTAAAAGATTTAGTTCCTTTATTAAATATGATGGAATCTTCTGATGAAGCATATGAAGTAAACGAAGAAGGAGGCGAAGATGAGATCGCAAATTAAAAAAGGACTTATTCTTTGTTTAAGTATGATACTGCTAACAAAGCCGATTTATGCAAGTAATTCGGATATAGCTGATAAATTAAAGCTATATAATAATCCGTCACAAAACCGTTATATAGAGAATAAATTGAGACCGGAAGCAAAAAAACAACAACCAAGGGCTAATAAGCAAACGACAGTGAAGCCCGCACCGGCAAAAAAACAAGCGGTTACTCCAAAAAAGGTGGCACCACAATCCCCGAAAAAATCAACGACACCTGCGACTACACCTGCTCCTCCGACAAGTCAAGTAGAACAACCTCAACAGGTTAAGCCTGAGGCGGAAACGACACCAGAAAAAGAAGCTACACCGCCGGTAGCTAAACCTGAAGAGAAAAAACCTGATACACAACAGTTTATAAAATTTCGAGCTACAAATGGGAAATTGTATTACCTCGTAACTACGAGAAATCCCGACACAGGCGAAATAATTGATTCTGAACTGTTTAGCGAGCTTTCTGAAGATCGTTTGAAAGTAATGAGTGGTGAAGATTTAGATCAAGAAGAAAGAGAGCGGGAAGAGGAAGAAAAACGTCGGCAAGAAGAACTTGAGCGTCAACGTATTGAAGATGAGAAAGAGAAAAAAGAAGAACTACCAGAGAAAAAAGGTAATGGTGGGACGATCTTTCTTGTCATTTTAGTTCTTGTTGGTGTAATAGTAGCTAAACGCTTTAAAGATCAAAAAAAACAACACGAAGAGTTTGATGATGATGGATTTGATGATGACGACGATGATGGCGAATTTTATGAGGACTATGATGTAGATTACGATGAAAACGGTGATACTGAATTATTTGAAATCGATCAAAGTCTATTAGAAGAAAGAGAGGATCAAGATGAAGAATAAGCTGAAAATAGTAGCAATGGCTTTGTGTTTTCTAAGTATTTCTTCACAGGCCTTTGCTACTGCGAGCTCAAATATAAATGAACACGGTGTAGATGTGAAGGAAGAAATGATAATTAATTCTGATGCTGCTAATTATCAAGAAAATCAAGAACAGAATAAAAAAATTGTTCCGTTTGATCCCTCTAAAAAAGATGATATTCACGAGTCGAGAGGTCGAATCATAATGAATGTCGATCAGAAGGGAAATGACTTTAACTCAAGAGGTAATAAATTTGATTTAAGTCCGTTCACAACGGCTAACGGTACGAGTTTAAAATTGTTAGTAAATTACGACGAATATAGTGAAGATGTAGTATTACTGGGTACAACAGACGAGCAAGAACTTGCAAGTATGACTAAAAATTTAACGGAAGAGACTCGAGAAAGAGAGAAGGAAAAAGAGCGATTTGAACAGGAAAATCGAAAGCTTCAGGAAGAAAGCAGAGAAAAAGATCTTAAAGAAAAGAGATTAGAAAAAGAAAAGAAGAAACAAATGAGGCGAATGCTTTTATTGCCTATCATTTTAGCTGGTGTGGCAGTAGCTCTAGTCCTAAAGTATTTAGAAAAAAAGAAAAAAGCTAATGATGAAGGATTAGGGGATGAAGCTGAAGGTGAATTTTTAGATACAGAAGATGAATATGATGAGTCTGAAGAATTTTATGATGAAGAGTAAGGAGGGAAGATGTGAAGTTAATTATTGCAGAAAAACCCTCTGTAGCTAAGACGATAGCAAAAGTGATAGGAAGTAGCCGTAACTACAATGGTTATCTTGAGTGCGGTGATTATATAGTTACTTGGTGTATCGGACACTTGATATCATTAGCAGTACCTGAAGACTATTGTGATTCATGGTCAAAATGGGATCTAAAAACCTTGCCCATGATACCTGATCAATGGAAACTTAATATTATTCCAGGTACACAAAAACAATTTAAAGTAGTGAAAGAGCTTTTAAACAAACGGGAAGTTGACGAAGTCATTTGTGCAACAGATGCGGGACGGGAAGGAGAACTTATTTTCAGGCTCGTATACGCTAAAGCAAAGTGTTCTAAGCCGATTAAAAGGCTATGGGTATCTTCCCTCGAAGATAAAGCTATAAAGGAAGGTTTAGAAAATCTAAGAGATGGAAGCGAGTTTCAATCCCTCTACCAATCAGCAATGGCAAGAGCAAAAGCAGACTGGTTAGTGGGGATGAATTATACACGCCTGTATACAGTAGGTTATTCTGAAAAACTAACAATTGGTAGAGTGCAAACGCCAACGGTTTCTATGGTAGTCGAACGAGATAACGCAATTAAAAACTTCGTAAGATCGAAATACTATGAGATAAAAGTACAGACGATCAAGAACAATCAAGAAATTATCTTCAACTCCATTAATCAATGGGAGAATAAAGAAGACGTACCTGGTGATCTGGGGAGACAAATCATAATTACTAGTTATATTGAAGATCAAAAGAAAACTTCAGCTCCTCGGCTTCACGATTTAACGAGTTTACAAAAAACAGCTAATCAAGTGTATGGTTTTACGGCTCAGCAGACCTTAGATTACGCACAGAGTTTATACGAGAAGAAGCTTATAACTTATCCAAGAACAGATTCCCGTTATTTAAATGAAAG
>NZ_JBKWZF010000081.1:0-5435 GCF_046991905.1 Finegoldia sp.
AAGGTGTATACACTTCACATTCTAAGCCTACGAATTTAGCTAAGTATTGGAACTCTTCAGAGAAATCTCCGCATATACCCTTTCCCGTCATTAAAACAGTAAATGCTTCAGCAGAATGCTCATAGGTGTTACCGTGATACCCATTAGATATCCTATCATGCACCATATTTGCTCTCGTTAATTCATCTGAATTTAACCAGTCAAAGCTATGCACAAAAGCTTTGAGCTCATTAGCTAAAGGCTCATTATACGTTGAAGCCTCTCTATGGTAAGGCGAGTCCCAGTAACCTCCCTCCTGTTGATAGTAACCTTTCAAAAAATACTCTGGATCGGTTACATCTGGATGAATATCGCTAAACTTCGGCCCCCTTCCAAAAATTGTTTCAGTTCCTTCGTTGGCCGTCCAGGTAAGTGTATTCAAATCTGTAAATTGTCCTCCATTTATCCCTGTATTTGGTTGACCAGCCATCGCGGTGAATGGAGTTAAAATAAGTAAGGCTGCTGATATGATTGTTGTGGTAAACATCGAAACAATTTTTTTGAATTTGTTATTTATCATATTATTTTTCTCCTACTCTTTATTTATGATTTTCACGATCTTGAGTCGCTTCATATCTCGAATTATGTGATTTATATCCTCACGAAGATATATTGTATCATATTCATTTTTACATTCTTTGCAAATATTCATGATGTGTCTTTTTCCATCTATAAAATTATCAGTCATATTGCGCAATTGCTTCGGAAATTCTTGTCGCAATCTCTGATCTAATGTTTTATCTGTCCCTAAAGTCTTAATTGCAAAACGTCTCATTATTTGTTCTACTGGGTCTTCGTATTTGTAAGGCTGTCTATTTGAAGTTAAACGTTTAATATCCCATGGATACGTGATATTTTCATCTGTTCCATCATCAAATACCAGATAGGTGAATGCATCAAATTCATGACTACAATAACAACAGTTATGCTTTTCTAATGCATAAACAATGATTTTAGAACGATCATTTTCAACTTGTTCTTCGTCCCCTTTTAATAGCTCTATACGTGAACGACTAAATGGATATTCCTCCCCCATTTTATCAAACTGAACCCAGAGGCGATCACTGCCTTCTTTTGTATAAACCCGATGAACCCACCTTTCTACGTCTTTCTTCTTATCATATATTTTTATCATATGAAAATCCCCCAAAATCATTATCTTATATATTTTCTGTGTTATCTTAAGATAATAATACCAGTTTTGAAATGATAATACTATTCTATGCTTAGTTATATACTAAATCTACTCTTTTTGTTTTATTTATTATACATCCGAGGTTATAAAGCCCCGGATGAATGATGTCAAGATTAAATTTTTTTTCTAATTTTTCTTCTCTTTGTTTTTTTGAATAAAGCAATATATGACTATACCGATTACAAAACCTAACCCTAGTAAGAAAGAATAGACAACCGCAAATTTTTCATCTATGCATATGTAAAATCCAGTTAGCAAACAGAGTAAAATAGCAAGTAAAATGAGGACCGGCAGTTTCAATGCCTCTTTAAATTCTTCAGCTAATTGCTTTGATGTACTATCCAGCCATAAAAACTTACCAAACATGAGTGCTAAAGCTGAAAATGCTAATTCAATATTGTCATTAACGCTTACCATAGCGATCCCCAAACATGCTACTACTGAAATCCATTTTCTTTCTTGAGCATTTAATTCATCAAATCGCTTTGGAAATTTCGATAAATATAATTCATAAATTTTATGAATCATGTTCCCGATTAGAGGTATCATAATTGCAAAGCTCAGCCCGCTACTGATCACTTCATTAGCATATTTGAAATCCGATAATATGAGCATAACAATAATTTGCCACAGAAGCAGGAAAAACATAATTACAATAATCGATATTGAAAAGTACATAAACACGCTATACCCTGCATTTTCAAATATATTATGACGCTCTGGATTAAAATTAAATTTTTGCTTTTTGCTATCTTGATCTGTAAATATGAAATACGATGCGCCCCCGCCAAAAATCAATGAAATCAAACCAACTAATATGCGATATTTCAATTCCATAAAAACTACCTCTCCTGACCCCTAACATACTTTTATCTTATCACAATTTTTCTATTGTTCAAGATTACTTATCAGCCCATCCAATTTATATGTCTGAACCCCAGTTTAATTATCTTAAGTCCTGAGTGCTCGTCACTATTTTTACAGGAGATAGTTGTCTCATTATATTTTCATAATTTTCCCACTTGTGCACAGAACGTTTGTTCCGTATAATCATATCATGAGAGGAGGAGATTGACTCATGCCATATCACACTCAAATTCCAGGACAATACGGGGCATATGACCCTGCCCAAAATACCGTTGTCCCTGTAATTGCAAGTTACAATGTAAATGGAGATTGTATGCCCTTATACTTCCGCTATACAAATTCGGATGGTTCTTACTCTGATATTCCCATTTGTAAAGTTATTGACGTACAATCTAATCCTGTTTTAGGCATTAATTATCAATGTGAATATATCAATCAAAGCCGCCGGCAAAGGATAAATTTATATTTCCATCGAAAGGAAAATAAATGGTCAATGCGACCTATTTGATTATTAACTTCATTTTATAAGCAGCCGGGGGGACTATACCTCCGGCTGCTTAATTTGCTTATATTAAATCTCTTGCTCGGCAGCCTGGCATTGAATACGGGGTTGCTTCATGGCTGACTTCAATAATTCCCTCAATCCCTCAATTGTCTCTATGTTATATGGTATTACAAAGGCCTTAGCCAAATCTAAATAGGCTTTTTGCTCCTCTTTAAAATATTGAACTAGTTTGGAGTAGTCATTTTTATCACTTACCTGTTTCAAGCCCTGATAATACTGTGCTTTGTTAATATCCTTTATGATAAAGGGAGTGATATTATTTTTTAAACATTCTTTAAATAGAATTCCCCGACCAGTCCTTCCATTCCCATCCTGAAAAGGATGAATTGTTTCATATTGTACATGGAATTTTGCTAAATCCTCCAAATCGCACTCACGCTTACTATGATATTCGGATAGAAGCTTTCCCATCAAGTGAGGAACCTCCTCTGGCAACGCTGTCGTAATTGTTGAAACAACATTTGCCCTTGTTTTGTATTCTCCAACTGCATATCCATTCGCCAAATCTTCAAAGACCCCAGCTTTTAAACAATAATGGTATTTTTTGATTAACTTTTCCGTCAATGGCTCATTCACTGTTTTCAAAATTTCATTAAACATAAGAAAATGGCCTGTCATTTCCTCTATGTCTTTTGCTCTAAAAATAATCTCGCCCTCTGCATTCACAGTTCCGGTTTCGAACAAAGAAGCTGTTTGGTCTTCGGTCAGGCGACTTCCTTCGATTTTATTCGAATTATATGCCATCATTTTTTGTGTCAGACCATATATACCGCTTCTATCGTTCTTCCTATGTTCAATGTAGAAACGATGTAAAAGCAAATAATTGAATATACCGACGGTTTCTTGATTTTCTATCTTTATCACGTTATTTACCCTCCCTCTTGTCTGTATCACACAAATTCTATGTATAATGAACAACAATTCATCTACAGCACCACTATCCTATTAAAAATAATCCCCCATTGCAACAAGGTTATTCCATATGAACAGGTGGAATATAATCTTTTACTTTATATGTAAAACAAAGGGGGCTTGAAATTTTCAGGCCCCCCGTGTATAATAAGTTTAGAAGAAATCAGTGGATTTCGACGTCCACGATGACCTTCGGATTGCGTGAGTAATTTTTAGTTACCAGCTATCCTCTATGCCAGTAGAGGATAGCTCTTTTCATTATAAATGAAAATTACTATTTCCGATGATTGTCTTTGTATGTCAGTGCCGCATCACCAGCACTAATGTCAATACCTCTGATGCATTCATAGTCCTTTCCTCCTTCGTTCATTTCCGAAGGAGCACCGGGAACTATCCTCTGTCTTCTTTGCTATTATACACGGTTATTTTATCATGTATTATCATCTATGACAATTCATTTCGAGATCTGCTATTGCGAACCTCTCGGCTTATAAGTTTTTTCACTTTTTAAATACTCTTCCTCTTTCCGCTGTCTTTTCCTCTTTACCTTATCAGCTGATTTAACGCTCTGGTTCATCTTGAACTCTATTGTTACGAATTTTTTGTAATTCTTCACTATATTTTTGATTTTCAGTTTTTAGCTTCTGGTTTTCCTTCTCTAAAGCTAATATCTGTTCTTTTAGACTATGCTCCATTTCTGCTGATTCATTTTGAACCTTCCTTATCGTTTCCGCCATAGCTTGAATAGATGCTAAAATCTGCAATACATCAATCCCCTGGCCTCCGGAAGCATTTTTCAATGCTCTCGATTCTGCAACGAATTTATCAATGTTATCAAGTTTTGAAAATTGCATTTGAAACTGGCTATCTGCCTGTTTCTCTAGTCTCACCACCTGAGAATCCACATTTTCAACTATTACTTTTGTTTCTGTAATCGTTTCATCAATTTTACCTATCTTTTTACTCTCTTTGATTTCATCGAAAAGGTATTTTCCAATTGCTGCTAGGAATCCTCCGGCTATCACAGCTACCATATATGCCGGAACATTTGAAAAATCAATTGTCATCATCGTATTACCATATAATCCTTCCATCAAGTAGGCCGTAATGATACCTGTATTGACCCCTAAAAGAAGTATAAACAAATAATCCAGTAAAAACAATCCCCCCACCTCCATAGTTTTTAGGGGCGGCCGTACCATTAGCCGCCCATCATTTGTTACTATCATTCAACCGTGTAATCTCTATTCAGTTGTCAATGTGCATCAAATAAAAAATCGAAAATGATGAAGAAAGTGGGACTTGCACCCAAAATATGCGCTTTTCGCATCTTTCTACTATTTTTAAACAAAAAAAGACTACCGATATAATTAACCGATAGTCTTTTCTTTATTATGATCTTCTAAACCAGAGCTCTGTTCTCTTTTAATACTCCGGCTCCTGATTTCTCGACATATTTTTAAATTGTTCTGTTAACAGCAATTCCCTATTCCGAAGTGGTAAATTGGATCCTGTTAGCAGATTAGAAAAGAAACGTTCTAAATAGCAATTTTCCGTCAGAATTCCTCTGCTATAATCCGCATAATTGGCACGAACAAGGGCATTTCTAAAATATTGGGAATGCTCTTTGAAAGAAGAATTATCCACCCTGAAGCCGATGCTGTTTAAATAACATTCTATAAAAACGGCGGTCGTCCTGGTATTGCCCTCCATGAATGGATGCGCTTGCCAAATATCCGAGGTGAAGCGAGAAATTCGCTTAATTATCTGTTCCATATCCAAGCCGGCATAGGTTTTGGCCCGTTCCTGGCTGATATCATACTCCAGTGTGTCAATCAATGCATCATAGTTTGTATA
>NZ_JBKWZF010000082.1:0-5386 GCF_046991905.1 Finegoldia sp.
ATTTGTATCACATTTCTTAAACTTTTTTCTTTCTACGCCATATAGGGAACGGAAAATATGAAATGCTAAGTTAAAAATGAAAATATTTCTTCTTTTCACATCAACACTCAACGGCTAATGCCTGTTTGAATACAAAATCAAGAAATAAAATATAATTTCTTCTTTCTTGCACCAACACTCGACACAAACAATGCTTTTGAATACAAAATGAAGATAGTTTTTCCTCTTTCGCATAACACTGTCCACTCATCTTGAATTTCCGACACTTTTTCAAAACTTTTTTCTTCTTTCACTTCATATAGGGAATGGAAACCTTGATTTGATGACCTATTTTCAAAAAAAGTTAGATTTCCTTTTCTCGTACCATATCTGTACACAAGTTGATGTTTTGTTGCAGATATTTTGAAGAAATTAAAAAATACCGTCATTCTCTTGTGGGACAGCGGTATCTATGCGTTCTTCTATGGTTGATTTTTCTAATTGTAATAAGTGTTTATGCTTATCTTTGAGTTCTGCCTGCTCAATCATATCTTTCAGTATCGTTGTATGATTTTCTCTGTCTAATGCTTGTACCATTTTTATGGTTGGTGCAACCTGTCTTTGTAACCAATGTAATGCCTTTTGTAAAGTATAAGGTTCTGGTTTAGTCGTTAATCGTATCGGCTCTCTATTTTCCCCTATAAACCATGCCCAATCATCATTTGTTTTCCATTGACTTTTCGGTTTATCATCTTCTCTATCAACAAAGCGGACATAATGATTGATGATAGAAAAAGCGGTGCGTTCAGCGTCCCGATAGGTCAGTAAATCTACAACCGCATAATAGGCTCGTTCATTCTTCATGCGTATTTCAAAACGGTTCTTGATTTCTGTATCTTCAACTTCTATGCCATTTTTGACATACTGCTCGTAATTTTTCTGATAGGCACACATATATAACTCACTACTGGTTGAACCGAGATATAAGGTTTCTCCTGTATTCTTTGGTAAATCGCTACCACATTTTTCCGTACCGCTGTAATCTTTCTGCATACGAAAGTAGGAGATACATTCGCCAGCCTTGTATTTTTCCTTTAACTTTGGAATATCTAATATTCCTGCTTTATCATTGATTGCCAAGTCAAGTCGTTTCATCTTACCACCTGCCGTTAAACAATCCAGCATAAAGTCATACCATGAGCGTTCCTGTGCCAATAGATAACTTTCCATTTGCCGACACCCTCTGCCTTTTAGTTCTAATAAAACACCTAAATGCTCTTGCATGGAACACATGATGTTGATGTCGCCTAAAACATATTTGCTTTCATATCCGTATTTTCCAAAATCTTCATAAAGCATATAATCGGCTTTTAGTTGTAATACTTCACGAATAATCTTTAATGCGTCTGTCGTAGGAAAGCGGACACGGAAGTAATCAATCAACAGAAATAGTGGTTCTTGCGGATTGAAACGCTCAATCTGTTTTTCTATCGTTTGTTTTAGTTCAGCAGAGGGAACAACAGTCCCATTCTCTATCTGGTTAAAATATGTACGACTGATACCACAGGCAACAGCAAGTTTTCTTTGTGTTACTCCATATTCTTCACGCTTTTGTCTTAATTCTTCTATAAAGTTTTTATCATTCATTCTTCAATTCCTCCAATCAAAAAAGACAACTACCATATTTGATAATTGCCTGTACTTAAATCTCTGCAAAAGAAAAAGACAATCAATTTCTTATTTGAAATCAACTGTCTTTCCTATGTCTTATTCAATTTTATGTGTTAAATGAGTATCTTTCAGTTAACACCCTGTTAAAAGCGGGTTTGCCTTGTAAATACAGCGTTTTCCGCTTAGTAGTGTATAGTGTCTCTTGTTTTTTGTGCCCCCCTTGTTAGATAACGGGGGCTTATAAGGCTCGCTACGCTCGCCAGACCGCCGAAGTGAACCGCCCCCTCGCCAGCAAGCTGGCGTGGCGATATGTCTTGCGACCGCCACCGTGGGCGGCTCGCTCCGTCGGTTATCGTTTGCGTCCTTGAAAGCACGTTTCTAAAGCAGAGCAGAAGAAAAGGACAGAAACCTTTGTCCCTGTCCTTAATCATGCTTATCTGCTTCTTCTACGCTTGAAAATCAGTGCCGTTATCACTCCTGTAAGGGAAATGATGGTTGCCATGCTCCACAATAAGACATTCGTGCTATCGCCTGTCTTGACTGCCGTATCTGGCTTATCTGCCTTTGAAGCAGTGTTGTTCTTATCGTTGACGTTGTTATCGCCTTTGTCTGGCTTTGTCGGAGCAGTAGGCTGTTCTTCTTTATCTTTATCCTTGACCGTAATAGTTATGGTCTTAGTTACAGAAGCACCGTTGCTATCAGTTACCTTGTAAGTAACCGTATATGTACCAGCTTTTGAGGTATCTACTGTATTGTTGATAACCTCAATCTTATCCGTAAGGTCGCCGTCCTCTTTATCCAAAGCTGTTACACCTGCCATAACATCAAAACTGTCTCCAACGGTCAGCGTCTTATCTTCGGCTGTAATCACAGGAATATGGTTGATACCTCCTGCATTTTTCGCAAATGTCCATGTACCAGTAAAGGCAGTATCTGCTGTCAGCTTTTCGATTTCTTCTGGTGTCCAGCCCTCAAACAGCCATACGCCGTCGGTTGTTTCCACTCTGTCAGCTTTCAATGCTACTGGAACAACTTTCACACCATATACATAACTCGTTGCTTTTGGAAGCATGTCATTGACTTCTTTTGGAAGCTCCTTGTCGTCCGCTCCATTGATAAACTGGTAAGAAACAGTATATTTTTCATCATTGTCTGGTTTGTCGTTTCCATTTTCATCAACCGCCCATTGTGCGGAGTAAGTTACGGTCTGTGTTACTGTTTCTGTGACTTCTGGTGTCCAGCCTGTAAACACATAACCTGTACGTTTCGGCTCTCCATTAAATTTTGGTGTTTTAGTTCCTGATAACAGGTTGACATAGCTCTGGTCTTTGAAGATTTCTTCATTGTCCACACCGTCTGTATAGGTAACAGTGAATTTTTCTTCTTTGTCGTCAGGCGTGCCGTTGTTATTCTTGTCGTCCGCCCATGTAGCTGTATATGCGGCAGTTCCTGCCACCTTGTTTGTTACTTCTGGGTTCCACCCTGTGAATACATAATCTTTACGCTCTAAACTTCCCTTAAACTTTGGCGTAACGTCGCCAATCTTTAAGTCAGAATATACTTCGTCCTTAAAAATTTCTTGCCCCTCTACACCGTCCGTATAGGTTACAGTATAAAGTTCATTTGTAAAGGTTACGTCGATAGTATGTGGTTCTCTTACATTTTCAAAAGTATAAGAGAAGTTGTCTTTTCCTACTGCGTTGGAAATGTCCTGCCCGTCTACTGAAACAGAAGCTATATCCTGTCCAGCGTCAGCGGTAATATCATATTGCTTGCTGTCGCCATAGTTTACTTCCGTAACGCCATTGTCTGTAATCGTTCCACCTGTGCCAGCAGTGGCATTGATTGTAGGATTGAAATTCGCATAAATATTATATATGATTTTATTTCCTACGGTTTCGCCTTTAGTAAGCAGGCGGTTGACAGAGATAGTCTGTCCTGTGCCATTATATGCACTGTTCCAATCAGAACCGTCGTTTGAGAAAGAATATCGTTTTCCCCAGCCATAATCAGTACGATTGCCTAAATCTTCTCCTTGATAGAGCTGTTCATATGTCCAGCCTTTCCATACCCAGCCGTCCGCAGGAGTTGCGGTATATTCTCTGTAACCGATACCCTGTGTAAAGGTTGTTTCCACCCCGTTGCTGTCTGTCAGTTCTGCCGTTCCACCATTTCTGGTAACATATGCATGGACTTCGGCATCTTTAACGATAGCCTGCATCTCGCTTACTTCCTCATAGCGGTCTGGAATATTGCTGTTAGCAAGAACAATCTGTGGCGTGATAGAAGCCAGCATAGACAGTGATAATACGACCGCTAATGCCTTTTTTGTTCTTTTCATTGCTTGTTCTCCTTTCTTGAATTTTATAGAGAACGATTAAAAGACTTTATTCCTCCCTCCTTTTTGTACTATTCTCAAAAAGTACACCTTTTGCAAAAGATATAGAACAGTTAAAATCAGCAAGTATAGCAAAAGAATAACAGCTTTATAGCCGTTCCAACCATGAAAAACATTGAAAAAAATGGTATTTTATGCCATACTATATAGTGATATAGTGAACTATTAAAAGGTGTACCTTTTGAGAGTTCAGAACAGACTATTTCCGCTGTAATAGGCGGTATTCCCTTAATTTCCGATAGAATGTAGCTTCGCTCATTTTGCATATTTCCAAGACTTCCGACAGAGGAAGCCTTTTCTTTTCCCATTCATGGACAAGCTCTCCGAAATTCTCTGGAAGCGTGATTTCTGGTCTGCCGAATTTAATTCCTTTTGCCTTTGCCACCGCTATGCCTTGTGCCTGTCTTTTTCTGATGTTCTCACGTTCATTTTGTGCGACAAAGGATAGTATCTGTAACACAAGGTCGGCAATGAACGTACCCATTAAGTCTTTCCCATTTCTGGTGTCCAGTAAGGGCATGTCTATGACGCATATATCAATCCCTTTTTCTTTCGTCAGTATTCGCCATTGTTCCTGTATTTCAAGATAGTTCCTGCCTAAACGGTCAATACTTAGGATATAAAGTAAATCGCCTTGTTTTAGCTTTCTGACGAGCTTTTTATATTGTGGACGTTCAAAGCTCTTTCCAGACTGCTTGTCTATGTAGATATTCTTAGAAAGCACGTTCCGCTTTGAGAGTTCAACAATCTGTCGTTCTTCGTTCTGGTCTATGCTGGAAACCCGAACATATCCATAAATCTCTGCCATTTATTATCAATCCTCCTTTGCTATGGATATAGAAAAGTATCATAAACAAAAAAAGCACCTTACTGTAAAAGTAAAATGCTTTCGTTAAAATATATTCATTTGTTATCATTATTCGATTTCTGCCATTGAGAAGATACGCCTTATCACACAGCTTGTAAAGAGTGCTGACGCATTGCGTTGCAACAGGCTCTTGACAAGCTATGAGCTAAGACGTTGATAACGAACAGGCAGAAATGAGATAGTGTGCCGTTTCACGACATAGAAAAAGACGCTCTTTTTTCAAGCGTCGATTTCTTATAACTCTGTATTTCTTTGTATAAGTCGTTACATAAGGCTCTTTCATTTGTTGTAATTTCGTTGTAATTTTCCCTATTTTCTTTTTGCTATTTTGTCGTTAGATACTGTATTTATGCGGTTTTTCTTAGTTTAATATCTGTTTTTCTATATATAAAGTGATTGAACTGTATTTTGTTTATAAAAACAAACGGCTGCTCACATTCCTTTCCATCCATTATCGCCAGTGGAAGAAA
>NZ_JBKWZF010000083.1:0-5342 GCF_046991905.1 Finegoldia sp.
TTATTTGAAAATGTTTTTCTAAAGAAGTACATCATTGGGAGGATTTTTTATTTCAATATCAAGTGGTCGCAGACTCTGAAGTAGTGCTGAGGACAAACCAATGTTTTTATCATTATAGGCAGAGGCAAGGAAGTGCTAATCACTCTGGAATTAGTCAGAAAGTTATGTCTTGTATGAAAATACCTTGGATTTTAAAGAATGCTTCTCCGTCTATTCAAGAAACAGATATAGCAAATGTTTATTCATTTATGATATTTCAATGTTTCATGGCTTATGTGAGAACTGATATTCCAGATAATACCTATAGACGCGAAATAATTTTCTATATTAAAAGTAGACTATCATATGTATTGTTTTCTACTTCTATATCCTTAAAATATAAATTATCTTTAGTTCTGTTTATTATTTATCCTTATGGTACTTATTCGCTCCTCCATAAAAAATACGGTATGTGAATGTATGTGAATGATTAATCATACTTTAATGAAATTGTCTTTTTCTTCTTTTATAGCTTCAACAGGAATTTTATTCTCTAGGATAATAAAGAGAGATTCTGTTATGTTGTTTTCCAGTTTTCCGGATTATACCGATAATGCTTATGCTCTATTTCAATATATTTCTGGATCAAAGCAATATGATCATTATTTGAAAGTATGGGTACTTTCTGATAAGACAGGTTATAAAGCATGTAAAAAGGATATTTTGTCGAAAAATTCGAATACAAAAGTTGTATTTAGATTTTCATTATTAGCTTTTTGGTATTTTTTTAGGGCTAAGTTTGTTTTTTGTACTCATGGATTATATAGTTTCTGGGATATCAGTCAAAGAGATAAGTTGATAAATTTGTGGCATGGCATGCCATTAAAGCGGATAGGTTCAATGGATCCTGCCAAACATGGAGTTAATAAGACTAAAGCTCATTATTTAATTGCTACATCAGAAATTTTTAGGGAATTGATGTCTAAAAGTTTTAATAACCTGGATCTGAGTAGAGTGTTACTTGTTGGACAACCGCGCAATGATTTACTTTTTCAAAAGACAGACTTCTTTTCTCAAAGAAATATCCAAAGGACCGACTATTGTTCTGTTGGCATTTGGTTACCAACTTTCCGTACTTCGATTATTGGAGAAACAAGAACTGATGGTATTTCAACGAACGATACTATTTCTTTTTTGAATATAGCAGACTTGCAAGATCTAAATATTTTTTTATCGGAAATTAAAATTTTGTTGATTGTAAAGTTGCATCCAATGGATATATTGCAAACGGTTGATTTCCCATTGTTTACTAATATTATGATAGTGAAACAAAATGATTTTTCTTTTCAGCTTTATCCATTACTGGGGGCAACAGATTTCTTACTAACGGATTATTCTTCGGTTTGGATTGATTATGATATTTTAGATAGACCAATGGGATTTGTAATGAATGACATAGATGAATATCAAAAGTCAAGAGGCTTGACTTTTGATAACATTAGTGAGGTTCTTCCTGGGCCTATTTTATCTGATTTAGAGTCCCTCAAGTCTTTTTTAAAAACTCCCGAAACTTATAAAAAGGAAACTCAAAACAAATTTAATTTATATAAAGATGATCAAGCTTGCTATCGGTTGATGCATGTAATAGATAAACTTAATAAAAACGATTTGATTTTTTAGATATATGATAACTGTATATGTAATAGGGGTATTTGACTTGTTTCATCGTGGACATGTTGAGCTCTTAAAAAAAGCGAAAGGTCTTGGAGATAGGTTGGTTGTTGCTATTAATAGTGATGAAATGGTTGCTAATTATAAAAGAAAGCCTGTTATTAACGAGAATGATCGATTGGCAGTAGTTAAGGCTTGCTCCTATGTAGATGAAGCTTTTATTATTCCAGATTTGGATAATAAACTTTATGTAATTAAGTATAATGTAGATATTATAGTGCATGGTGATGATTGGACAGGTGAAGGGTACTTAAATCAGATATGTATGACTCCAGAGTTTTTGCAAAAGCATCAGATTGAATTAGTTTATCTTCCGTATACTAAAGGTATAAGTACATCTAAAATAATTAAATCTATTCAAGAGTTGAATAATGTTTTATAAGCATTTAGAAATACCTGTTTTTGTGGAGATTGATAATAGAGTACTTGGTAGAGTTGATGAAATGCTCACATCCAGTCATCTGTTTTTCTCTCATAAAACTTTAGTGACTTCTCCTGAATTATATACTCTTTACAGTCACTTTATAGATAGTAATAAATTTGATAGTTTAATTCTTGTCCAAGGAGGAAAGGTAGAAGAATACTCTTTATTGAAAAAACAATGTGATAATTTAGATACACTTTTTATTGCGTTTGGTGGAGGTAGTATTTTAGATATTGTCAAGTATGCGGCAACAGATATGAATATCCCTTATATAGCCATGCCATCAACACTATCTAACGATGCTATTTATTCTCCAGTTGCACGCTTAACGTGTAATGGGAAGAAAAAAAGTTTTGGAGTTAAACCTCCTATCGGAATTGTAGTGGACTTATCGATTGTGAAGAAGTCTCCCAAGCAGTTGATTCTAGCAGGTGTAGGTGATCTTTTATCAAATTTGAGTGCTGTAAAGGACTGGGAGTTATCTAGACTTTCCACAGGAGAAAAGATTGATGAATTATCTTTTATGTTGGCAAAAGAAGCTGCTGTTTCTATTTTAAGATATTCTGAGAAAGATTTATATACAGATGTATTTTTAGCTGATCTTGCAAGGGGGTTAATAACTTCCGGATTATCCATGATACATTCTGGCAATACACGGGGGACGAGTGGTTCTGAGCATTTAATGAGTCACGCCATTGATGAATATTTTTCTGACAAGTCTACTATACATGGTATTCAAGTGGCGTGGGCGCATTTGTTGATAGAGCAACTGCTGAGAACTGAAAGTGAGTATAATATGATAAACAGTTATTTCTCTCGAATCGGTTTAAATAGCATGATAAAACAGTATATCCAATTTTCCGAGATTGATTTTATGAAAATGATACCTTTAGCTAAAATGATAAGAAATAGGTATACTGTTTTGAACTTAGTGGGAAGATAGGGGAAATTTAAATTGTTTTATGTATGCTAATAGCTGTGGATAAATGTTGATGAAATTTAATGCCTCTAAATACTCTAATTATATAACCTTATTTTATTGTATTTCTTTTTTCTTAGTTATAAATGGTGGTTTATTTTCTTTTTTGACTAAAGGTACTCCATTTACGATCTGGAGGCAAATTTTGACATTTATAGGTTTTTCCCTTTTGATGTGCTCTTTTGGAAGGTATAAAAATCGTTCGTTGATAAAGATAGAAAAAGATTTATTGTTACTAACATTTTTATGTATACCGTATTGTATATACGCCTTTTTTTTTCAAGGATATGGCTTAATTAGAGTTGGATTTGCTTTATGGATGTATACCGCAGGATTTCATGTGGTTTTGTTTTCATCGTATTTATTAAATTCTTCAAAATATAATCCACGTTCTATATTTAAGTTTTTTTCGTTGCTTGGACTGTTTTTATCAATAGGGCTTATTATTGATAGCCAAACATTGCTTTTTAAATTTTTGGTATTAAGTGCTCATGAAGATATATCTTATTTGGCAGAGGAAGATTTAGCTATGAATCGTTGTAGCTTCTTAGCTGAGTCTGTTAGCACATTTGGGGTTTATTTCTCTTTCTGCGTACTCTCATCATTTTATTTATTATATCATTCCTCAAAAACGAAGAGCCAATTTTTTTATTTGTTATGTTCTTTTCTTCCTTTAATAGGATCTTGGTTTACGGGATCCCGACAAATATTTGGATTGTATTATTAATGTTTTTTGCTGGTTTTGTCTATTATGTGATTTGTGCAAAAGGGAATCGGGTTATTTTATTGGTAATTTTTTCTATAATACTTATTGCATCAGGTTCAGTAATTACTTCATTATTATCTTCTAATGAATATCTTTTGGAAAGGTATCTTGGGGATGACAAATCTACTAGTAAAGCTGATGATACTAGGATACGGCAATGGAAGAATGGCATTGATTACATGCAGGAAAATAAATTAGTCCTATTGATAGGTCATGGGGTTGGTAGTGTTCCTATAAAGGGGGTTAGAGAGGGCGAATTTATTGGGAGTAATTATGAAAATACCTTTCTAGCTAAAATGGTTGACGTAGGTTTATTTGGCATTGTGCTGGTGTTGTTTCCGGTTATAAAAATCTTCTCATTATTACGTAAGTATAAAAAGAAAAGCATTTTTGATTATTTGATATTAGTGCTGCTATTTAATTACCTTTTTGTAGCATTTGTTTCTCCAAATGGTGCAACTCTATCAACACAATATATAATGTTTTTAGTTCTCAGTATTTATATTCATAGGGAAAAATTTGAATTAGAAAATAAATATGCTTCTTGTTAATCGTTCATTATATTGCAATTATATACCACAAGAATTGGTCTCTTTATATGGCTCTCAATGTGTGACAAATTTTTGTAGTAATCTTATTGAGGGTAACTGTTTTAGTAAAGTGTATTCAGAAGTTCCTTTGAATGTGAGAAAAAATATATTGGCGGAATTACCTTCAATTCAGAAAGTAAAATTTATTCAGGTTCGTGTATTTGGAAGTTTTCCAATACTAAGGCATTTAAATTATTTGGTGGAAAATTTGTTAATAGTCAGTCTGTTACGCAATGATGATTCTATTTGGTTTTATAATCTTGAAAGGCATAACTTACTTGCTTTTATGCTTTTGAAAGTAATCTATCGTAAGAAAATTTATGTTTTACTAGCAGACCATACTCCATCTAATAGGCTTTTTTCTATAACTAAAGTTGCGGAAATATGTTTGTCTAGATTTGTTGATGGGATTTTGGCTTTGTCAGAACGTTTAACAATACAAAACAAAAATATAGTTTATATGCCTGGAATTGTTCCAATGAATGCCATCAACTCTATAAAAGAAACTAATGGGGAAATTGTAAAAAATGCATTTTTCTTTTCTGGTGCATTAAAAAAGGTGACAGGTATAAAGATGGCATTAGATGTTTTTTCCGAATTGCCAGAGTGTGAACTTTACGTATCTGGTAGAGGGGAGGATGAATCGTTGGTGATGAAATATGCTTCTAAATATGCGAATATACATTATTTGGGATATCTAAATTACACAGATTATCTTTCTTATTTGAAAAGATTTACAGTATGTCTAAGTTTTAGAGATCCTAATCTGGCTGAAAATAAAAATAATTTCCCATCAAAAATTATAGAATACTTGGCGTGTAATAAGCTAGTTGTTTCTACAATAAGCTATCCTGAGTTGAAAGATATTAATTA
>NZ_JBKWZF010000084.1:0-5287 GCF_046991905.1 Finegoldia sp.
CCTTACTGGTTTGTCCAGTAAAGAGGGTACATATCAATCGTCTATACCTTTTATTAATTTATTTTTTAAAATTTTTTGCAAGTTTATTTATTTTATTTGAACTATAGGCACCTCTATAAAAATACTGTATATTTTTCAAATTCACTTTGTAATTTTATATCTCATCCACCATTATTTATGATTTTTTTTACTAAAGATAAGCCTATTATCGCACTTTCTTTTATACAATTATTATAAAAAATATTTTCTATTTCAGTTTTAAATGATTTATTTAAATCTTCTACAATTTTATCTAAAGACTCCCCAGTTTTTATGTAATTTATATCTTTGAATATATGCCAAATGATGAATACTTTTTAGTTACTTGATTCTATTGTTAAATTTTTTATTTATTATTCTTATATATTAATCCTTTTTTTGGGCTATCAGCAACTCCGTCACTTATTTCATCTGTGTGGGCTTGGCTTATATTACAGATAAGGAAGTTGATAAGTCATGCCAAGTCTTTGTTTCATCCCCAAAGAGTATGAGGCAAATTTTTCTTTACCTCTATCTTTTAGACCTACTAATTCAAGTGATTTATCAATATCTTTATCACTTGTTCCATCAATTAGTTTTGTCATTAATTTAAAATATACATACCCAGATAGATTTCCATAAAACTTAAGAGCTCCTACCATAGCTCCTATATTTTTAATTGCTTGATCCCCATTTTTTATTACAGGTTTATCATTTATTAAAATCTCTCCAGAATCTACACTTATAAGTTATATAAGTTATGTTATCATTCTATTAGCAGTTGTTTTCCCCTCTCTTTTTTTCAAAAAAACTATAAACATTTCCTCTAAATACAGTCATATTTAAATTATTTATAATTTTTCTTTTAACATAAGATTTGTTTAGATATTTTATTTCAAGTACTTTCTTAGACATAACTTTCTCCTTTGATTATTTAATTATTAAGAGGTAAATCTAAAAAAATAAAAAAAATCATAAATTTTTACTCATTTAAAAAAATAATCAATAATATAGTATTTTATAAGTCATTAAACGCTAAAATAAACCTGCAACAATTGCAGTTGCAACTTCCTTTAAATCCAACTCCATCTGTAAAAATTCTATATTATTTCTCCTAGTTTTCTTGTCTTTTTTCTATTTTGTTTAGTGATTTAACTATAAAGTTCTTGTAGACCTTATCTCCTTTTTTGTTCTCTTTGATATATCCAAAGACATGGATTAGAGCTCCTTTTTTTTAATTCTGAAAATCCAGCTTCTTTAACTAAATTTGCATTAAATTTATCATTTCTCTATCCATTAATTTCTTATCCTTGATCTATAAATTTCAATTAAAAAAGCCACTAATTTTTTAAATAAATCGCTAAATTACTAATATATTATATTTTTTAAGCAAGGCTTATTATCCTTACCATTTTAACCTTCTAATTTTGGGTATAGAAAAAGACGATTAGAGTTATAATTTCCTATCATCTTTATATATTTGTTATATTAATTATTTAGTAAATCATTTGTGATACAAATTCCTATTATATCTTCACATTGATATAATCTTGATTTTAGTTTAGTTTGTTCATTATCATTAAATCTTCCCTTTTTTATATAATAAGAAAATACTGGATCTATTCTTGAAGTTTCAAATCTACAATTTTCAACTTCACTTTTTATTTTTATTTTATTATAAATTTCATGATAATCTTTTTGAATATCTATAACTAGATCGTTATAATCTGATATCACTTTAGAATATTGATTTTTTTTAAGTATTTTCCCCGTAAAGTTATTCCCGTCATACTCAAAGAATTCAAAGTTATCACAATAATTTTTTTTATTAATATTGTACCAACCATAACCACAATCTGTATTAGCTGTTACAATTACAGGGGACCCTAATATTCTTATCATTCCATCTTCTGTGATCTCTTTTTTATCACAAATAGCAAGAATATCCTTCCAACCGAAATTTTTTGTTCCCATTCTAGCTGTGCTAGGTTTAATATTGTTTTCTAAGTTTTGAAAATTTATATCTCCCTCAATTTTTTTATTGTTTAAAACATACTTTTCGATTTCTTCAAGCAATTCTTCTGAAGCACCTAAATTTGAGGGGTTCCAAGTATACTCATCAAAGTTTTTACAATTTTCTCTGTCTACATTTTTTATATTTCCACATAAAAATATCTCAACATTTCTATATCTCCCTGTCCAAACATATATCGAAGGATATTTTTTTGACAAAGAACAAATCCTACCTCCATATACAGGAAACCTTATTTTAAAATAATTACCTGCTTTAACATCAAAACAATTATCTATATTATTATTGTTACTATTTAAATAATTTCTAATATCACTAATTATGGATTGAGAACTATATTCTATTCCTTTTTCTACTGATTTAGAATCATGACTACCAAAACTCGCATTTATTTCTGAATATCCATTTCTTATATTAGCACCTATAGAAGCATTCCTTTCATTTGTCCCTTTATCTTTATATGTAACTATTCTGGTTTCATATATACTACAATTATCAATAAATTTTTTTATCTTTTCTGTAGAATTA
This sequence comes from Finegoldia sp., assembly GCF_046991905.1. Taxonomy (NCBI): domain Bacteria; kingdom Bacillati; phylum Bacillota; class Tissierellia; order Tissierellales; family Peptoniphilaceae; genus Finegoldia; species Finegoldia sp. Next base: position 2,579 of record NZ_JBKWZF010000084.1, read on the forward strand.
TACTCAATTAAACTAGCATTAAAAGTACAATTATTTATCGCATCCTTAGATTTTTTCAGACTGCCTATATAAATCTTATAATTATTCGAATGAATTTTCTTTTTTTGTTTTAGTTTCATTTTACAGCGTTCGAACATGCTTACCCTCACTTTTTTGATATTATATTAATTATATCATATGAGCTAACTTACTTATATATTATCGTACAACAATATAGTGTTAAATTTTATTTTATACTTATTTTTTAATATAAATAAGTTTTTATTAATATAATCCTCAAGTAGCTTATATTTTCTATACTTTTTAATATCAAACTTATCTGATAAAGTCCTCACTACTCTTAGTATATAAATACACTTACCACAATTCATTAAAGTCATTTCATCTTGCTCATAAGTTCCTTACCAGTTTTTTGGTAATTTAGCCCAAAAGATTTTTGATTCGATCTTGTTTCTGATGTGTTATATAGGTCTATGATTTCTTTTCCTAATGTTTCAGATAATTCTTTTACTGTTGTTTTTTCTTTTCCTACTAGGAAGAGTGTTGAGTCACAGTTACCAACTATTGTATCTGCATGGTCTTTATAGATTGCCTTTAATTGGGATTGTGCTTGCAGTATTATGCTTGCTGATATTTCTCTTGAACGAATTGTTGCAATCAATTTTTCAAATTTTGGAATTAAGCCTATATTTGCAAACTCATCAAGTAGACATCTTACATGAACTGGAAGTCTTCCACCATACACATCATCTGCCTTATCACATAGTAGGTTAAATAATTTAGAATACATTATTGAAACTACAAGTTAAATGTATAATCTGTATCTGATATTATTACAAACAAGCAGTTTTTCCAGTAACAAAATGTCAATAGTTTTTTATTCACTTTTATCAAAATTCAAAAAAAATAGAACCTATAGTTTATTTCCATACGTTCTATATCACATTTAATATTAAATTTTTAAATTCTACAAACTTGAATTGGTTAAAATATTTAGCCCCTTAAACTTTCCAATTCACTCAATGAAAGTCCTTTCACCAAAACGATGTTTTTCTTTGAATCTAGAGCATATTTTTCAACATTATTTAACGCTGTAAAATAATCTAAATCTCCGATAATAGTATTTTTTGTTGTACTAACAAGTACTAATTTCCATTCAGATACAACTTTACCGTCTACTCTATATTCATTCTGCGGTGTTTTAGGTAAAACCGTTTCTGTTCCCTCTGTTAATGCGATTGCACCAAAAGGTGTACCGTCTGGTTTTTCGTAGAATTTAGGAATAGCAGTATATGCGTTGCTCCAATCTACTGTTTCTTTTTTCCCTTTAAACTTATTAAATAGACCCATGATAATGTCTCCTTTACAACTTCCGATTTGTTACTCACAATATATCATATTTTTTCTTCAATTACATCTCTAATACACTGCCATTCGACTTGCTTCTGTAACCATCATCCAGTTGATCTTATCCTACATTGTTTCCTTTGCCTCTTCATCAAAATGATAACGGACAACATAGACCATCTGCCCGATTTTCTTTGTAAATGTGTTCCCCTCTGTTTTTGTATTCATCATCTTTTCCATAATCATTTTTTCCTTTCCTTTTAGATCCCAAGCAGAGAGCCATTTCATCGGTCTCTATCATGGCAATATTTACAACTCCATTTAGTATGTGATAAACTATGAGTGTCATTTAATACCTCATTGATTTTTTTATTTTGCAGTTGGAAGACCGCAAATTTATTATATCACTGAGGTATTTTTGTTTGGTTATCATTGCTAAAGCTATACTGACTCCCCAGTCTAACTGAGGGGCTTATACAAACAAAAAACGACTCTTTCAAATCGTATTTGCTTTGAGTCGTTTCATTTTTTTATATTTTTATTTGCATAATATTCTATTGGATTTTTTAATTTATTTTCAAAATATTTTTGGTAGCTTTCTAGTATTTTTAATCTTTCTTTTTCGTATGGAATTTTTTTGTATTTTTCTTTTAAATATTTTTGATATTTTTCTATTCCTATATATTTATCTGTGATTGAATTGTCTAGCACTTGGATTAGTTTGTCGTAATCTGTGTAAGTGTGGGATAGGAGAAAATTTTTTATTATTTTTTTATCTTTCTCTTCTAGATTATCTTCTCCTACAAAGGAATTTATATCTTTTATTATAAAGGAATGGCTAAGATTGGTTTTTGCTGGAAAAAAATATGATTCTTTTCTTAAAATATAAAATCCTCTTATATTTTTTTCTAAATTGTTTTTATTTTCTTTTTTCCCAATTTCAAAAAGTGAGCCACAAGCAAAGGCTATGTCTTTGTCTAGTCCTAATTCTTTTGCCATCATTTTTGCTGTTTTGCCTATAATTTTTGATCTTCTTACCCAAGCTCCTATATTTTGGTTATCTTCTATTAAATAATAATTTATTTTGTCTTTGTTTGGAATATTTCCGTAATTTTCTTTATACATTTCTTTTTACTATCTTTCCGTAGGTATAAATTTTTTTGTCATCGTCTACAAATCTGTATGAAATTTCATTTTTGTTTTTGGATTTTTCTCCAAGTATATATTTTTTATCTCTTATTTCATTTTTATAAACTATATTTATAAATTCTATATCTTGGTCTTTGACTTTTGTAATTTCTCTTAATAAATCCATGTAGGATGCGTTATTCACGTGATAATTTGTGTCTATATCTGTATATC
>NZ_JBKWZF010000085.1:0-5105 GCF_046991905.1 Finegoldia sp.
GAAGTCAATCGTTTATTAGCATTGGAAAAGGAACGCTCCTATTATCGATTGCTTAATATGATCAAATATTGATGATATGGGTACTATAATCTTTTTATTTCTTATATTAACACAGTTTTATGGATACATGGGGTTGCAAGGACTACCTTTCATGCTTACTACTCATGTTGGGATTCTTGTATTGGGTGTTTTTTTAGGATATAAAAAGGGAAATTTATTTAATAAGTACTTGATTATGATGGTAGTGTCTTTGATATTGTGTGCAATATCATCAAAAGTCTATCGGAATCAGAGTTTTATTTCCTCTTTATATGCTTCTCTATTTATTCTAGATATTTTTTTCTATTATTTTCTAGTCTATTTAAATGTTGGAGTCAAGAGATTTGAAAAAGTATTAGTAATATTAATTGTTGCTACCTGTTTGGGATTTATTCTTCAACACTTGTTCTTTCCCAAAATAATATTTTTTGCTTCTGCGGGTGAATGGATTTCTTTAAGTGCAACTCCACATCGTTTTATACAAATTACTGCCCAATCATTGATATCTTTAGGAATATTTCTGGGATTTAATAAATTTCTAGAATTGAAGAATAAGCTCTATGCTATATTGTCATTTGTTTGTTTTGTTTGTATCCTGATTAGGGGATTTAGAATAATGCTTCTTGCTGCTATAGTCTCGTTAATTTGGATTCTGTATAAATATAACAAGACGATTTTTAGCATTAAGAATATTTTGAAAATAGCTGGAGTCTTATTGATGTTTTCATTTTCATTACTTATTCCGGTAGTTCAAGAATCTATTGGGAATATGGTTTTAAGGCAAACAGTAGAAAATAATACTTTGGATAACCAAGATTATGCGCGGACCATCCAGCTGGCTTATTATTTTGGCGAGCATTTTAAGAATACAATAGAATTCTTCCTAGGGTCAGGCTGCCAGGAAATAGTCCGTATGGTTTATATATTTCAGAGGAACTTCCTGCTATTGGAATAAACTGGGTGGATTGGGGGCTATTAGGATTGAGTTGGCTTGGAGGAGTTCCTCTTGTTATATGCATGCTCTTGTATATGATAAAATGTATATGGTTAACCAGATACAGTAGAAAAAATAGATATATCAGTGCTTGGTTTATATATTTGTTAATCATATCTGTTACTCATCCTGAAGTTTATCAATTTGGAAGTATGTTGGTGCAGGGAATGGTTCTTTATTTAGTTTTAAGGTTAAAAAAAACAGGGCTTTTAGATAATTAAATTGGATGAAAATGGTTAGAGTTGGATTTCATCTTCATAATGATGGGCAAGAAACGGTTGATTGTTCCCGTATTATTTATGGAAACCCAGGTATAGGTGGGGCAGAGTATGCGATTATTGCTATTGCCTATATGTTGTCTGTAGATAAAAATGATATAGAAGTTAGGCTTTATGCTCACAAACAAGGTATATTCCCAAGTGGGTTAGAGTATAATGTTTGTAACAATGTAGAAAATGCAGTTACTATTGCTTCACAGGATAATTTGGATTATTTTGTTATTGATTATAAGAGGCTTCCTCATGAACTTGTGTGCAAATATAAAGCTCTAAATTTTGTCGTATGGGCACATAATTTTATAGTTGCAAAGGATTTTGATTTTTATTATAAACACCCCAATATTGCTAGAATTATTAATGTTGGGTGTGAACAAAGAGATTTGTACTGTGATCATCCTATGGCTGACAGGTTGGATTACATTTATAATGGGGTTTTAATGCAATCTATTGATAAATATGATGTGATTAATCATCCTTTTGAAAAGCGCAATTTGAATGTAGCGTATGTTGGTAGTTTAGTACCGGCCAAAGGTTTTGATTTATTAGCTTCTGCATGGCCGGCAGTTTTAGCAAAAGTACCTGATGCCCAGCTTTTTGTTGTAGGATCAGGAAAATTATATAATAGAAATTCAGTTTTGGGGAAATGGAATATTGCTGATGAGAAATTTGAGAATAAGTTCATGAAACATATTACAAATGACAATCAGGTTCTTCCATCTGTACATTTTCTGGGAGTTTTAGGAGAAGAGAAGAATGATTTGCTATTAAAATGTAGAGTAGGCGTACCTAATCCTTCTGGTAATACTGAAACATTTGGATTTACAGCTATTGAAATGCAATCTATGGGGTGTAATATCACTACTATGAAATGTTCCGGATATTTAGATACAGTTTTTACAAAAAGATATTTGTATTATAACTCAAATAATTTGGCCAAGAATATAATTAAGCTCCTATTACAAAAAGAGCATGATTATAATGAAGTTTATTCTTTTATAAAACAAAATTTCTCTTTCGATAAGATTGTATTAGAATGGGAGCAGCTTTTTAAGGAAGCTCTTCCTGGTCATAAACTGTTACATCCCTATTCTATAAAGAAAAATCCGTTCTATAGATTGAAATTTATCAAATTGGGTTTACAATGTATGAAATTTAGATTTAATTTTTTGAACCAACTGCCTACTATTGAATATTTTTTGCAGCATTCTTGGGATAAAGTTTTGTGGCATATTAATAATAAATAAGTATGTTTCTGAGTGTAGTCGTACCTGTATATAATGTGGAAAGATATGTAGGGGATTGTCTATGCAGTCTTCTTAATCAGCCGGAATCTTTATGTGAGATAATTGTCGTTAATGATGGTACTAAAGATAATAGTATGGAAATAGTACATAAACTCGTTAACGGATATACTAATGTTAGAATTATAAATCAAGAAAATAAAGGTTTGAGTGAGGCAAGGAATGCTGGACTTCGACATGCGTTAGGCGAATATGTATGGTTTGTAGATAGTGATGATACCATATTAGAAAATGCTGTAGAATATTTGCATGATATTGTAGATACTTATCCATGTGATGTCTATGCTTCAAATTTATTGATAAAGAATGAAAAAACAAACGAACAATATTTGGAGTTTGCAGAGTTCTTTTCTGGATATTTACCTACTGAACAATATGGTGAGAAATATAATGGAACTACTTCTCAAAGGTATATTTTTAGAAAAAAGTTTCTGATAGATAATAATCTTTTTTTTATGCCTGGTGTTCTCCATGAAGATTGTGAACTATTCTATAGAATGATACATTATGTTGATAGTATATATTTATTGGATCAACCAATTTATTTGTATCTGCTGAGAACACAAGGTTCTATAAAAAGTTCATTGAGTGTGCGGTCATGCTGTGATCTTTTAAAGATTCATAGGTCTCTTATGAATTTCATAAACACGCAAGTAACTTATGCTTCGCGGTCTCATTATAGATTCTTGATTTTTAAAATTATTTTATTAGTTTTTTTTCATGCTCTAGACTCTTTCTCTACTGACGACTTCCAAGATTTCTATAAGAAGAATGTGAATTATATGCGTAATCAGTCTTTTAAACTTTTTATCATTAAGGGTATCGGTTTTAAAGATCGAATCAAGTTATTTATGTATTTTATTTCTCCTCTATATGCCTTTAATCTTATAATGTTTCGGCGAGTGAATTAATATATTGATAAAAGATACTATGAGATTGTTATATTATTCTACCCCTTCTTTTGCCGACTGTGATTTTCCTCTCATAAAGGAATATATGGAAAAAGGCATTGATGTTCTCTATCTGATTAAACTGACTCCATATAATTGTCATTCTACTTTGATTAATATAGAGAAGCAGATACCGATAAATGGCATATTTAAGTTTTCGGAATATGCTGAATCTGGAATATTCTCAGATTACTTGGATTTGGATAAAATATATGTAGTAAATCAATTGAGCCCAAGAAACTTCAGTTTGAGTAGTCTTATTCTTACGATAAAACTTATACTGTTTATTATTAGATTGAAGGTTAATGTTTTACATACTACAATTTTTTGTGATCTTGATAGTTTTTTACTGTTTTTTAAAAAGAAGTTAGTAGTAACACTGCATGATCCCATCCCCCATACAGGAGAAAAGTCTTCTCGTCGTGAAATATTTCGTCGTCTGGCAATCAAATATTCATCAAAGATATTCTTATTGAACGTGATACAAAAGAACAAGTTTATAGATATGTATCATGTTGATGAAAATAAAGTCGAAATTAATAGATTAGGGGTATATGATTCAGTAAATGTTTATAGAAATCTCATTATAGATAAGGTGGATGCTTCACCCTCAAAGAATATATTATTTTTTGGAAGAATTTCTCCTTATAAAGGGGTTGAATGTCTGTTAGAAGCGATGTCAATTGTACACGCTCAATACCCTGATGCCATTTGCACTGTGATGGGAGGTGGAGAGTTTTATTTTGATGTTACTCCATATTTGAATACCTCGTATGTTAAAATAGTAAACAGGTTCATTGCTACTAGTGAATTAATATCTGCTATTGAGAGTTCATTTGTGGTCGTCTGTCCATATACTGATGCTACCAGAGTGGTGTGGTTTATACGTCTTATGCCTTACATAAGCCTGTTATTGCGTCTGATGTCGGTGGATTTAGTGAATCTGTGATAGATTCTGAAACAGGTTTATTGGTACCTCCGAGAGATTCAAAAAGTATAGCGGATGCAATAATATATTTACTGAAGCATTCAGATGAATCTGTAAGAATGAGCAATATGATCAAAAAGAATATTTCAGACGGCTTATTTTGCTGGTCTAATATTGCTGATAAATATATTGATGTTTATAAGAATTTTGGTCATTAATAGTCTTGGAGTTATTCTTATATGTTTAATAATAATTTCATTATATACGAACTATTCGCTTGGAGATATTTGAATATAGCCAACTAGATTATTCATTAGAGAATAAATTTCTAACAGCAATATGGATTGTTGTTTGCTTTTTATTGTAGGTTATTTAGAAGCTCTAAAACAGTGGGTTTAATTATAATTATTTCTATTAATAAACGAAGATCGGAATTGTGGTGAATTTTAAATCTGTTTTATGCGTTGAGTATAAAAATGAAAAACTGAGAGGTAAATGAAAATATTACATATTATTTATTCGCTGTCTTCAGGCGGAGCTGAACGATTCTTGGTTGATTTGGCTAACGAGTTATCTCAAAGGGAAGATTGTGATGTGAGGTTGCTTATATTAAAG
>NZ_JBKWZF010000086.1:0-5063 GCF_046991905.1 Finegoldia sp.
CCATTAGGAAGTTTATTAATAAAATCCATACAATTTGCAAGGGTAGCTGCCTTGATAACTTCTTCATCGCTGGCATCTTTTTTACCTATACGAATATTTTCTAATATAGATGAGTTAAATAAAGTAACATCTTGAAAAACAATAGATATTTTCTTAAATAAAGAATCTGTGGAAATGTTTTTTATATCCTTTCCATCTATTAAAATTTGACCTTTATCATAATCATATAATCTTGATATTAATCTTAATATACTTGTCTTTCCAGAGCCAGAAGCTCCAACTAGAGCCGTTACCTCTCCCTGTTTCGCAGTAAAGCTAATGTCCTTTAAAACCTGATTATCATCATAAGAAAAAGCTACATTTTTAAAGACTATATCAAACATATTCAGTTCTACATCTTTACCCTCTTGAATTTTTGTTTCCTTAATCTCCCTAATCCTTTCAACACTTGGATCTATAGAGAACACTTCTAATAATCCTTCTTTTGATAAATCGAAAATATCTTTTATCTTTATGGCAGACATTAAATACCCTAAGAGATATAAAATGTCAATCTCCCCAGATAGAATAAGGCTAATACCAACATAACTAACTACTGCTATACTTACGAAAGAAAACATAGTAGATAAACCTAATGTTATAATAGAACTCTCTTCCACTTTTAAATGTATTTTTTCACTTTCATCCATCTGTTTATAAAGTGATGTCTTCACTTCATCAGATAAGTTGAAACTATTTATTTCTTGTTGAAGTTCAATAGTTTCTTGGAATTTTTCTGAGTTTTCTCTAAGTACCTTGTGATATTTCTTGTTTCCTTTTACCTGCGACTTTTTAGCAATAGGTATTAGTATAAAACTTAAAATAGTTGGGATCATTACTGCTAGCCCCATCTTAAAATTGCCTATCATTAACATAATTCCAATTAGTGGAAAAAATAAAACCATTCCTCCTACTTTAGGTATTGAATGACTCATAGCGTGTTCTACTTTTTCCACATCTGCCATAATCGTTTGAGATATATCTGATAAATTATGTTTTGAAAAGTAGGATAGGGGAAGTTTTGATAGAGTTTCAGCAATATCTATTCTTAAATTAGCACTCTCTTCATAAGTTGTAGTATAAAGATCATCATATTCTTTGGATAACAAAACATACATTATTACTAATGTAACAACAGAAACTCCAAAATATAAATAAGGGCTTTTAACATTTTTCAAAAGAAGCTCATCTGTTAACATCATTAAAATAAAGGCAGGAACCATATTAATACAGTAAACCAAGAAACTCGATATAGTAGATTTAGTGAGATCTTTAGCTCCTTTATCAGTCAGACAAAAGCGTTTTTTATAAAATTTCCTCATCTTTAACCCTCCATTGATTTGCACTGTCATAAAGCTCTAATAATTCCTTATATTTTCCACCTTTTGAAATAAGTTCTTGATCACAGCCTCTTTCAATTATTTCTCCATTCTCTAAAACTAAAATTTCATCAACAGAACGAATACTACTCATCCTATGGGCAATCATAATAACTGTTTTATCTTTCATAAGGTTTTTAAAGGCCTTTTGAAGCTCATACTCATTGTCTGGATCAATAGAAGCACTAGCTTCATCCATAATTACAATTTTAGATTTCTTGAGCATGGCTCTCGCAATAGCAATTCTCTGTTTTTCTCCTCCTGATAAATAGACTCCTTTTGAGCCGATCATGGTATTCTCCCTTTCAGGAAACTTATTTAAAATAACATTACAACCTGCAAGTTCCATAGCCTTCATAACTTCTTCCCTACTTGCCTTTCTATTAGCAAGAGCAACATTTTCGTAAATAGATGTCTTAAAAAGTTTGCTATCCTGAAAAACAAAAGAAATTGTGTTTATTAGAGCATCCTTACTATAAGATTCTAGGGGTCTCTCTCCAATCTTTATACTACCACTATCTACTTTGTAAAATCCAGATAATAGCTTTACAATAGTCGATTTACCTGAACCTGAATGTCCAACTAATGCATATTTTTTTCCCTCTTGTAATTTAAATGATAAGTTTTCTAATACCTTATTTCCATTGTAGCCGAATGTTACATTATCAAACTCTATATTATAGTTTTTGAAATCACTAATCTCTCCATAATTTAATTTATCTTCATTCATTTTTTTATATAAGTCTTCTAAAGTATCTACAGCATACCTAGCGTTAAAGATGTTCATACTAGCCCACATAATTTTCATAAATGAAACCATCATTACTCCACTTAAAAACAAAATCATGAATAGTTCAACAATAAGCAAATTAGCATTATTAACTTTATTTATGGTAAAAACTAAAGGGATAGACAAAATTGCAATAATTCCAAAAAATATCCATTGATATAGTACATAAGGTTTTTTAGAACTAATTGAGTAATCAAGAGCATACTTAGAATAATCCTTAATCGCCTTATAAAGAGTTTTAAAAGACTCTACAGTAGCTCCGAATATTTTAACAACTTGCATGCCTCTGACATATTCAACTGTTTCACCACTTAAAATTTCTAAGGATTTTTGGTAGTATTCCATGAACTCTCCTCCACCCATCATGTTCTTTAAAATAAGAGCCCCTACTATTGTTAGTATAAGAATAACTATTCCCACTCTACTACTAATAGAAAAGGCAAATATTAAAGATAAGACTGGAATTAAAAAAGCTTGTGAATTATCTGGTATCATATGTGCTACTGCCGTATGAGTTTTAGCTGCATTATCATCAATAGTTTTTCTTATAATTCCAGATGGATTTAAGTCATAAAAACGAAAACTTGCTCCTGTAAGTCCATCTATCCCTTTCTTTCTCAAATTAGTTTCTAAACGAAATCCGAGCTTATGGGAAAATAAACCTGATAGTAAATATACCAAAGCTCCCAACGTCAAACTCAAAACAGTTTGAATAGACATTGCTCTAGCAACTAATAAATCCTCCTCAACAATTGAACTTCTTAAAAATTTATACAACAATGAATATCCGTACACCATCAGAAACGCAGATAGTGCTGATAAGAAAACTGCTATATATCCATTATGTTTTCCCTCAGGCACATAGGAAAAAAGCCTTTTGTAAATTTTCATATTTACCCCCTTAATAATATTTTGATAAATTTCAAATAAAAAATACGACTTACTTGATAACTTTTATCATAAGTATATTGTAAAATATTTTCGTTTGTTTTACAATATATATAGGTTTATATGTCTAAACGTGTTATTGGAGGTTTGTATGGAAAATTTTGAAAGTTTAATAAATGCTTATGTTTCATCGGAATTAAAAGACGAGAATTATTTTCATCCTCTAGGGAGGTATTATATAGCTAATACGAAATTATATAATGGTTATTACTGGTATTACGAAAGTAGCGACTTTATAATAGACATTCATAATCTTTTCATAAAAGAAGATTTTGTAGAAGATGGCGTTGAATCAATGCAAAATTATGTTACATTAATTTCCAATTTTGTAATGTCTGGAAACGGAGAATGGTTTAATCCCTATCAGTCAATTGAACCTTTTTCTATGTTTGTTATGGATCCAAGCGACAAAAAGAATAGATATCTTATACATAAAAATTCTAGATTGTGTCTTGTAGGTGTAAAATTTAAAAAAAGTTTTTTAGAAAAATACTATCCACCATATTCTTACTCAAATAATGTAGATGATTTAAAAGATATGTTTTTTCAATCTAAAAATTCAATTATTAATCCAATAAGTAAGATTGCTAAAGATATTTTGACTTGTAAACTTGAAGATACTGAAGCTAAACTTTTCTTTGAGGAAAAGGTAAAAGAGTGGTTTTATATAACTGTTGAGGCTAGTGAAGATTCGAAAAATTTTAAGCCTCTTTCAACCGAAGATGAAAAACTTATTGAGAATGTAGAAAGATATATTAGCGATCATTATTCTAACAACATACCTCAATCACTTCTAGAAAAAATCGCTTGTATGAGTGGAACAAAGTTAAAGGAAAGTTTTAAGAAAAAAAACAATTTGAGTATTACAGAATTTACCCAAAGAAAAAGAATGAATATAGCAGAACAATTATTAGTAACCACTGATCTTGAAATAAGACATATAGCTAAAACTGTTGGGTATACTTCAGCTAGCCGATTTAGCAAACTTTACAAAAGATATAAGGGAGTTTATCCTAATGAGGTTAAAATTATGATTAATTTAAATAAATAAATCTAAACCATATTCCTAAAAAGAGGACTAAGACGCCTCAATATGTCTAGTCCTCTTTTTAGAATTTTTAATACTATTAATTAACAATATAAATTTATATCTCATTGAAAATCATAGTGTAAAATATCTTGTGTAAACGTAAAGTTGTTCCTTGGATAGAAAAAGAGGATCCAATCTTGTAAGATTAAGTTAACACAACTAAATCACATGAATATTGGAGAACCTCATAACAAATTTTAACAAAGAATTGATTGAAGTGCTAGCCCAAGGAGTAGATGTTACAGAAATATTTCGCTGTCAACCGGAAGATGCGATGAATCTTCTTCTAGAAACAGAAAAAAACGTTTTTTAGGATTTGAGCCCTGTGATACCAGTGAATACAACTCTGAGAATTCTAGAAATAGCTACTACACTAGAACCCTTAAAGGCAAATATGGTATATTACATCTTAAGATGCCTATGGATAGGAAGGGGCTCTTTTCTCAAAAACCCCTATCTTTTTATGAACTAAGTAAACTGCTAAATAAAACATAAGGAAAGCGCCAAAGCAAAAATTTTTCATCCAATATATGGGATTAAGGTACAAAGCATGTAGCATTATCTAGTTAGGTACAATTTACTTAGTTTCACAAGAGGTTACACAATTTATTTAACACTACCTTGAAAACTCTATGCCTTAATAATTTTAAAGTGTAATACTGAACAATTATTAGTTAACTATAATAAAACAATTAAATTATCTTCTTATTAATGTGAATATTTTTTATAATTTCATTAAGATATCAAGTTAGACATATCTTATTTTTTCTAAATCCAATACACGATTGCAAATTAAACTTGCAAATTCAAAATCATG